>CANRHS010000008.1 GCA_947630495.1 uncultured Bacilli bacterium
GTTGGCTAAATTTTGCCAACCACGAAGACTATGAGTGGTTCTTGTCGCCCTCCTCCGACTGTGATGACGGTGCGGCTTTCTGGAATAGTGATGGCTATGTGGACTTCGGCTATGTGGATGATTCTTATGGCGTCCGCCCAAGTCTTAATCTAAAATCCCAAATCGGTATCATAGAAGGCACAGGAGAACTAGAAGATCCGTATAAGTTAGGATAGCACTTAAATGACTCCTCGCGGAACTAGAGCCGCGGGAGTCCTGACTAAAAAGTCCTCGCCGTAAGGTGAGGGATATATAATAGAATTCATCATATGTTAAAACTAATTTCTTTGGTTCTTTCTTTTTAAAAGAAAGAACTCATTATAAATGTTAATATAGAAATTAAATAAAATGTGTGCATAGCAGTTCATGAATAAGTTACTCGATGTATAAAAATTCCCGTCATCAACGTAGAAAAAATAGATTTAAATTTATGAAGGGATAAAATTATGAAAAGTATTAAAATCAGGAAAAGTGGAACTTTTTACGTTGTATTTGATAATGATTGTTATATCTTATATTTATTACTTGATTATAAAATTATTAATAATAAAGTTGGATTTCCAACCTCTGCTCTTACTAAAGTAATTAATGTATTAGAAGAAAAGAAAATTAATTATGAAGTAATAGGTGAAGATAAATATATGAATTTTAAAACTGCGAATAGATATGATAAATTTATGAAATTAGGTAAAGAAAAATATGAGAAAAACATTCATTTTCAAGATATAATGGATAAGATAAAAAAGGCTAGTCCTACTAAAATTGAAAAAATATTATTAACTATTGAGGATATACTTGATGAATAATGAAAGATTTATATTAGGTAAAAATGTTAAAGAATTTGTTGATATGTTAGATGAATTTTTGCTTTGTTATCCTAAAAAATATTTTGAACTTAGAAATAGTTTAGTTATGGATAGTTTTAATTTATTAAGACTTATCTATAAAGCAAATTATCAGAAAATAGAAAATAGATATCCTCTACAATTAGAAGCAATTGCTACTATTAATCTTATTGATTTTTATATAGAATTAAGTTATAAGAGAAAGATATTTAGTGAAAAACAAACACTTAGACTTAGTAAAAAATTAGGAAATATTAATAATATGTTATATAAGTGGGTTGAAAATGAACGGAGTAAAGATTAAAGATTTATTAAATACTTATGATTTAGAAATTAGAATAAATACTAAGAATAAAAGAAAAGTATTTGCATTTGAAAGAAATAAAATGCAAAATATAGAGAGTATTTATAATTCTTTAATTGATAATTCTTATTATCCTACTAAATATAATATATTTATTATTAGAGAACCAAAATACCGGATAGTTATGTCTTTAAATATAAGAGATAAAATTGTTAATCATTATTTAGCAAGATATGTTTTAATTCCTAAACTAGATAAGTATTTAGACATGAGAATTGTTGCTACAAGAACAGGTTATGGTACTGACTATGGTATAAAATTAATTAAAAGGTATATTGAAGAAAATAAAAAGTATGGTAATTTTTATATCTTAAAAATTGATATAAAAAAATATTTTTATAATATCGATCATGAGGTATTAAAGAATTTATTAAAAGATAAATTAGATATAGAAGAATTTACAATGATATCAAGAATAATTGATAGTACTGACTATGATTATATCAATAAGTATATTGATATAGAAGTTAAAAAAATGATAGAAAAAAGACCTTATGATAAAGAGAAAATAGAGGATTTACCTAGATATATGAAAGGTAAAGGCCTTTGTCTTGGAGCTATGACTAGTCAGTTTCTATCAATATTTTATTTAAGTGGATTGGATCATTATATTATTCATGATTTGCATCTTAAGTATATGGTGCATTATATGGATGATATAGTTATTATCCATCATGATAAAAAATATTTAAAGGAATGTTTAGTAAAAATTGAAAAGATTATAAATGAGGTTTATAAATTAGAAATTAACAGGAAGAAAACTAATATTGTATCTATTCATGAAGGTTTTAATTTTCTAGGGTATCGATTCTTTATTAGGAATAATAAAACTATTATTAAAATAAAAGGAGATACAATTAAGAAAGTTAAAAGAAGAGTTAAGGAAGTTAATTATTTATATGATAAGGGATATATAAGTTTTGAAAGATGTTTTTCTAGTATTAATACTTATCTTTATAGTTTTAAATATGCAAGTAATTTGAAAGTAGTAAAAATAGTAAATAAAATTTATTTCAAAAATGGGTAGGATAATGATATTGTGACGTCTTTTTGTTCTTGTCGCCCTCCTCAAACAATGATAACAATGCGGCTAACTGGAATAGTGATGGCAATGTGAACAACGACAATGTGAATAATTCTAATGGCGTCCGCCCAAGCCCTATATGGCTAGAATATTATAATTAAGGTTTTAATATGTATGCGTAAAGGACAATTCTATCCTTGATTTTAAATCAGAAAGGAAATATAGATGACTAGAGTATACGTACTCTTTTCTATAACTATATATGAGTGCTTATAATAGATATTTATTTTGTAAAAAGAAGTATCCTAATTATCTTGTCTTTGTTGTTGCAAAAGGTAGAATGGTTACTTTTGAATATGATTTAGAGATAGTAGAAATGTTTAAAGATATTGATAAATTAAATATTAATTATATAATATTAAATGGTTTAGAAATTAAATTATTTAAAAGTGAAATAAATAACTATTTTTACTACTTTGAAATTTGTTTATTAAAAGATATTGTAGATTATATCTTTTCTTTTAAATTTATGTTATTATGTAGTTGGAGGTTATGATATATGAATGAAATTAAATGTCCTAAATGTGGAACAAGGTTTACAATAGATGAAACGGATTATGATAATATAGTAAAACAAATAAGAGATAAAGAATTTCTTAAAGAAATTAAAGAAAGAGAAGAAATATTTACTAAAGAAAAAGAAAATGCTATTAAATTAAGAGAAGTTAATCTTGAAAAAGAGTATCAAGATAATTTAACTAAAAAAGATATAGAAATTACTAATTTAAAGAATGAAATAAAACTTAAAGAAAGTGAAAGAGAACTTGCTATTAATAAAGCAATAACAGATAAAGATAAAGTAATAGATGAATTAAATAATAAGATTAATTTAGAAAAAACGGAATATTTATTAAAAGAAAAGAATTTAAAAGAAAGTTACGAAGAAAAAATAAAGAATAAAGATGAACAGATTGCTTATTATAAAGATTTTAAGGCAAGACAATCAACGAAGATGATAGGTGAGTCTTTAGAACAACATTGTAGTATGGAGTTTAATAGATTAAGACCTCTTTTTAAGAATGCTTATTTTGAAAAAGATAATGATATTAAAACTGGTTCAAAAGGAGATTTTATTTATCGTGATTATGATGATGATGGAACTTTAATTGTTTCAATTATGTTTGAAATGAAGAATGAAGGAGATACAACAGCTAGTAAGCATAAGAATGAAGATTTCTTTAAGGAACTTGATAAAGATAGAAAAGAGAAGAATTGTGAATATGCCGTTTTAGTATCTTTACTTGAAATTGATAATGAATATTATAATTCAGGTATTATAGATGTATCTCATAAGTATGATAAAATGTATGTAATAAGACCGCAGTTCTTTATTCCTTTAATAACACTTATTAGGGGATTAGCAATAAAAAGTTTAAGTTATAAGAAAGAATTAGAAGTAGTTAGAAATCAAAATCTTGATATATCTGATTTTGAAGATAATATGAATAAGTTTAAAGATAGTTTTGGAAGAAATTACAGGATTGCCAGTGAAAAGTTTAAAAAGGCTATTGAAGAGATTGATAAAACAATTGATCATTTACAAAAGACTAAAGATGCTCTTATTTCAAGTGAAAATAATTTAAGACTTGCTAATAATAAAGCTGAAGATTTAACTATTAAGAAATTAACTCATAATAATGAAACAATGACTAAGTTATTTAAAGAATTAGAAGAAGATAAAGTAACTAATTAGAGTAAAACTATTGACATGTTAATAAATTCTTGATACAATTTTGGTGTAGCACTGGAAAAAGACTACGGTCTTTCCAGTCTTTTTGTATATTTAAGGAAAACTGTAAAAGTCAAGATAAAATGTTAAAAAAATGGCAAAGTTAAAATGTTATAAATTTCAATACACATGACATAGAGTATAAAAGTCAAATTTGGTACTAAGAGAGTATTTCATTTTATGCCGAGAAAACTTTTGACAATAGGCATGGGCAATTCGTAATGCTGAATGGCAAGGCAAGAAAATTTTTTTTTGCCTTGCACATTTAATAACAGAATTGCCCATGGGTTCATGTTGTCAAAAGGAAATTGGAATAAATTGAAATACGTATTAATTAGTATTTTTAATTTTTTCTTTTAATTCCTTTAATCTATAAGATTCACCTTTAATATTAATTATTTCACTATGATGGACAAGTCTATCTAAAATAGCATTAGCAACTGTTGCATCTCCAAACACCTCAGACCATTTATCAAAACTTTGATTTGTAGTTATTATAGTAGATTTATTTTCATATCTTTTTGATATTAATTGAAAAAATAAACTAGAACCTACTTTATCAATAGGCAAATAACCAATTTCGTCAATAATAAGCAATTTATATTTTAAATAATGTCTAATTCTTTGTTCAGCTCTATTTTCATTATAAGCTGTAATTAAATTATTTATTAAATCATGACAAGATATAAAATATACCGAATGTCTTTTTTTAGCAGCTTCAATTCCAATTGAAGTAGCTAAATGAGTTTTACCAACTCCAGATGTTCCTACAAAAATTATATTTTTACTTTCTTCAATAAATCTTAATGTTGCTAAATCATAAATTAATTTTTTGTTAATGGTTGGTTGATAATCAAAATCAAAATCATCCAATGTTTTTTGAAATGGAAAATGAGATATTTTAATGTTATTTTCTGATTTATGTTTTTCTCTATATTCTATTTCTTTTTCTAAAAGTAAATTTAAACCTTCTAAAAAATTTATGTTTTCTTTATTAAAATTATCTAGTGAATTAGATAGTATTTCTTTAATACCTTGTAAATCTAATGAATCTAAATGATTTATAACTTTATTATACATTTCATTCCTCCTCTATATTAATATCATTTAAACTACTTAAATTATTTAAAGAAATTTGTGCAATTTCTTCAATTGTCTTATCTGTATAAGCACTTTTTTGTAATATATCAAGATAGTCATCTTTTTTGTAATTAAATCGTTTAGCAGTATTTTTATTATAACAACAAACAAAATTTGTGTTATAATAGATACTGATGAATTCATCGTCTTCTTTTACAGAAAGACTTTTTCCTACATAATATGTAGGAACGGAATATTTTTTTCCTTTGTATTTAATCATTGATTCTTTCGATACTTTATATGTTATTTGAGTGTTTATATAAGTTTTCAATAAATCAATGTTTACAGGAATTAAATATTCTTTTTCTTTTTCCATTCTTTGAAATGGAATTTCATTAGTTGCTTGTGATTTTTCAGCATAGTTAAGTTCATGCATTAAATCTTTTACGATTTTATCCAAGTCATCCCAACCATCAAATTCACCATCAAATGCTTTAAGTCTATTCATTATTTTAGCTAATGTTTCAACACGACCTTTAGTTTCTGGTCTATAACTTCTACAAGTAAATATAGTAAATAAAGCATCTTTAGAGAATTGATTAAACTTTGAGTTAATAACAACTTTTTTAAAATCACTTTTGGCATGATCCACAACTGTTTTCATATTATCAAATATAATTTCTTGAGTTGTTCCTCCAAAATATAAAAAAGAATTTATCATACATTTAAATAATGTTTGCTGACTTCTATCTGATGTTAACTCTATATATTTATATCTTGAATAACCACATACCATTAGAAATATATTAAATTGAAATTCTATTCCACTTCTACTTTTTAATGTCATTTTTTCTTTCCAATCTACTTGTGATTGATATCCAGGGATAGTTTCAAATCTTATTGTAAGATTTTTAATTATTTCTTTTTTATGTTTGGAAACATAATTTTTTACTGTACTATAACTACCTTTATAATCATATTTACTTTTTAACAAATAGTAAATTCCAGTTGCAGGAATATTATCATTTTCTAACTTTTGGTTTATGATTATTTTAAATTCATCTAGTATAGATGTATATATTCTTCTTTTTCGCTCGTGTTTATATTTTTCTGGATGAATTCTTTTATCCATTGTTAACCAGCAACAGTTAAATTGTCTTGATAAAGCTGATACGTTCATTCTCTCACCATCCTTTCTATAAAATTTTTCAATTGTTATGTCTTTTCTCATTTTTTACTCCTTCTGCCTAGTTAACTAGACATAACAATTATATCAAAAAAGTGATAAAAACTATTAACTTTTAACTTTAACGTTTTTATCACTTTCTATATTAACATTTACAAAAACTACTTAAGGTTATAAAAATTATTTGTAAATTAGTGTCAAGTATTAAAAAAAGTTTAATTAATATACTTGATTATTTTCTTAATTATGATAAGATATTATTGTAAAGATAGAAAGGATGTGAACCCCAATGGCAAAGCAAAATATACAAAATGTATCAAGAATTGTAGTTAACAATATGTCAATAACGGGGGGGGCGTACCAATAATATCATATTATAATAATAATTTAAGACATAACAAAGATAGTATAGTATATACTAGATTTCGTTATGTCTTTTTAATGTAGTAAAAAATTTAATCTAAATTATATATAAGAGAGAGGAGTAGTGAAATTAATATGAATTTAGAGAAAAAGAAAAGTAATAAAAAGATTATAATATCTAGTATTATAGTATCTATAGTTTTAATAGGAGTAGTAGGAGTAACATTTGCTTTATGGAGTTATTCTAAAGTAGGTCCTAATCAAGAGTTAATATCAGGTAATATTTATATGAAGTATACTGAGACTGATAAGACAATTTCGATTGAAGATGCTATGCCAAGAGAAGAGTATATACCAGATAAATATTTTGAATTTACAGTTGAAGGTGATAATGATTATACAAAAGATATATGGTATGAAATATTATTATCGGAAGGTGATGCACCAGCCCCTGAAACAAAAAGAACTGAAAGAATTAGACCTGATTTGTTATTGTTTAAATTAGTAGAAGTAGAAAATGGAGAAGAAACTATAATCTTTGATAGAATGAGTTATCCTGAACTTAATAATACCAGTGTTTGGGTAGATACTATTAAAGGTAAAACAAATAATGTATTAAAAACATATAGATTATATATGTGGATATCTCCTTTAACTAAGATAGGAATGGGAGATGACATTGATTATGATATGGATACTTGGAATGATAAAGTATATGGAAGTGTTAAAGTAAGTGTCAATGGTGACTTTAATGAGAAAGAGGCATTTAGTTGTTTTACTCCAGAAGTAATATCAGCAACTTATAATGACCAAAGAACAGATGAGCAAGTAAATGCTTGTATTGAATGGTTGGAAGAAAATGTCATGCCAGAAGAAAGTGCACCACTTCAAGATGGAGAAAGTTATAAAGGATTTTGTGAAGGCACAGGAACAGTAATGGGACAAACATTTCAAAATATGCTGGATAGTGGAGAATTTATATATGTTCCAAATGGTCTTCAGCGATTATTAAAAATAGGAATAATAATAGGAGATATTGGAATAAATGGTTATTTAGAAAAATGTCAAAAAGATGTGGTAATACCAAGTGTTATTGATAAAGTAAAAGTAACTGAAATAAATGATAGAGCTTTTATTAGTAATCAATTAACAAGTGTAAATATCCCAAATAGTGTAACAACAATAGGAAATATTGCTTTTGTGAATAATCAACTAAAGAGTATAAACATACCATATAGTGTTACTGTTATAGGTAATGGTACTTTTATGCAAAATCAATTAATAAGTATAAATATACCAAATAATGTTGAAGTGATAGGTAATAATGCCTTTGAAGGCAATCCGTTAGAAGAAGTAAAAGTTGGAAATGGAATAGAAAGCGTTGGTCAAGAGGCTTTTTCTCCTTCATATTATGGAACAGATTTGACTAAAGTTTTAAAAATAGCAATTGATAAAACTTGCAACGAGATAGAAAAATTAGATACAAATCCAAAAGTTGGATATTATTCATGGTTTCCATCTAACTTAAATGCTTCTATAACAGGCAAGAATAACGAAGTTTGCTATACTTTTCCTAATTAAAATTAACTTCAAGATAGAAAACTTGGAGTTTTTTTGTCACTAAAATAAAAAAATTTAAAAAAATTAGCACTCATATATTGACAAGTGCTAAACATAATATTATAATGGTAGTTAGCAATCGAGAAATTAGAGTGCTAGGAGGATTTATTTATGTTGACCAAAAGGCAAGAAAGTATTTTGAAAATGATTGTAACAGAATATATTAAACTTGCTAAACCAGTTGGTTCAAAACTTATCTGTGATAAACTTAATTGTTCAAGTGCAACTATTCGTAATGAAATGATGCAACTAGAAGACTTAGGACTACTTGAAAAGACTCACACATCATCTGGCCGAGTTCCAAGTGAAAAAGGATATCGTTATTATGTAGACCATTTAATGGAATTAAAAGAATTAAGTGGAGAAGATGTTTATAAACTTGAAACGGTATTTCAAAATAGTAGTTTAGAACTTTCAGATGTACTAAATCGGAGTCTTGAGATAATTTCAGATATTACATCATATACTAGTATCGTTTTAGATGCTAAAAGTCATGATAATAAATTAAAAGAAATTAATGTCGTTCCAGTTGATAAAGATATTTTAATTGCAATTGTTGTAACTGACCAAGGAGTTGTTGAACATAAGACCATGGAAGTATCCGGGGTTAGTTTAGAAGAAGTTAAGAAAACTGTTAAACTAATTAATGATTTAATAGTTGGAACTCCAATTGATGAAGTAAGTGCTAAACTTGAGTTTGAAATAAAACCAGTTATAGCTAAATATGTTAAGCAACATGAAATTTTATATAATGCTTTTTATGATGTATTTACCGATATATCAAGTAAAAATGTTAATGTTGTTGGTAAAAATAATATCTTGAAACATCAAGAATTTAGTAATGTTTCAAAGATAAATGATATATTTTCGAAGTTAGATAATAAAGAAATGCTTAAAAATATTGAAGAAAAAAATAATGATATTAATATTTATATTGGTCATGAAAATAAAATGGATCCTGATGTTGCTGTAATTAAAACCAATTATAAAACAAGTAAAGATGAAGGTACGATTGCGATTATTGGTCCTAAGAGAATGGACTATGATAAAGTTGTAAATTTACTTGATTATATTAAAAAACAGATAGAAGGGTGATTAAATGGAAGAAGAGTTAAAGAAAAAAGTTAAAAAAGAAGAAGAAAAAGATAAGAATACTGAATTAAAAGAAGAAAAAACTCCAAAATGTAATAAGGAAGAGAAAGATAAGAAGTTATTTAAGAAAGAAAATAAACTTGAAAAGGAAATATTGGAGTTAAAGAATAAGAATGATGAGTTAGTAAATAAGTTATTATATAGTCAAGCAGAATTTGCTAATTATAAGAAAAGAAAAGAGTTGGAAGTTAGTAATATGTTAAAATACTCCAATATGGATATTGTTAAAGAAATACTTCCAATTGTTGATAACTTTGAAAGGGCTATTAAGCTTGATGATAGTAATTTAGATGATAGCCTATCAAAGTTCTTAGAAGGGTTTAAAATGATTTATTCACATTTAGTTGAACTATTAAAGAAGTTTGAAGTAAGTGAGATTGATTGTTTGAATAAAGAGTTTGATCCAAACATTGCCCAAGCTTTAATGACTGTTAAGGCCGAAGGAGTAGAGGCAGGAATAGTTGTTGAAGTTCTTCAAAAAGGGTATATGTTAAAAGATAAAATGGTAAGACCTGCTTTAGTAAAAGTAAGTGAATAAGTTAATTCTAAAAATTTATAAATTATAAGAAAGGAAATGATGATAAAATGAGTAAAATAATAGGAATTGATTTAGGTACAACTAATAGTTGTGTTGCAGTACTTGAGGGAGGTACATCGACGGTTATTCCAAATCCTGAAGGAAACCGTACAACTCCATCAGTAGTTGCATTTAAAAATGGAGAAAGAATAGTTGGAGATGCTGCTAAGCGTCAAGCTATTACAAATCCAAACACTAAGAGTAGTGTTAAAAGATTAATGGGTACAAGTGAAAAGATTGAACTTGAGGGAAAGAAATACACACCAGAAGAGATAAGTGCTATGATTCTTTCCTATATTAAGGATTATGCTGAAAAGTATTTAGGAGAAAAAGTTGATAAGGCTGTTATTACAGTTCCTGCATACTTCAATGATGCTGAACGTCAAGCAACGAAGAATGCTGGTAAGATAGCAGGACTTGATGTTGAAAGAATTATCAATGAACCAACGGCAGCAGCTCTTGCGTATGGTCTTGATAAACAAGATAAGAGTCAAACAGTTTTAGTATATGACTTAGGTGGAGGAACATTTGATGTTTCTATCCTAGAACTTGGAGATGGAGTATTCGAGGTTAAATCAACAGCTGGTAATAATAGACTAGGTGGAGATGACTTTGATAATCGTATCATGGATTATTTAATTGATACCTTCAAGAAGGATACAGGAGTTGACTTATCTAAAGATAAGATGGCTATGCAAAGATTAAAAGAAATAAGTGAAAAGGCTAAGAAAGATTTAAGTAGTATGACTACAACTCAAATCTCAGCCCCATTTATTTCTCAAAATGAATCTGGACCATTACATTTAGATTTAACTTTAACTCGTGCTAAGTTTGAAGATTTAATTCGTGATTTAATTGAGTCTACCCTAACACCAGTTAGAAATGCTTTAAAAGATGCTAAGTTAACTAAGAATGATATTGATAAAGTAATCTTTGTTGGAGGTTCAACAAGAATACCGATGGTTTATGATTTAATTAAGAAAGAACTAGGTAAAGAACCAAGTCTTGAAGTTAACCCAGATGAAGTAGTTGCTATGGGTGCTGCTATTCAAGGTGGTGTATTAACAGGTGAAGTAAATGATATCGTGTTACTTGATGTTACTCCATTATCACTTGGAATTGAAACTTTAGGTGGAGTTATGACGGTTCTTATTCCAAGAAATACAACCATTCCAACTAGTAAGTCTCAAGTATTCTCAACCGCTGCTGATAATCAACCAGCCGTAGACGTTCATGTACTTCAAGGAGAAAGAAGTATGGCAAGTGACAATAAAACCCTTGGTAACTTCCAATTAACAGGAATTGCTCCTGCACCAAGAGGAGTTCCTCAAATCGAAGTTAAATTCGATATTGATGCAAACGGAATTGTTCATGTAACAGCTAAAGACCTTGGAACTAATAAAGAACAATCTATTACGATTACTTCAAATACTAATTTAAGTGATGAAGAAATTGATAGAATGATGAAAGAAGCGGAAGCTAATAAAGAAGAAGATAAGAAACGTAAAGAAGAAGCAGATACTAGAAATGATGCTGAACAATTAGTATTCCAAACTGAAAAGGTAATTAAAGACTTAGGAGATAAGATAACTGACTCTGAAAAAGAGGAAACTGAAAAACTTATCAAAGAAGTTAAAGATGCTCTTGAAAAAGGTGACATTGAAGAAATTAAGTCTAAGAAAGATGCTTTACAAGAAAAAACAATGCAACTTGGTGCTAAGATGTATGAGGGTGTAAATCCAAATGCAGAAGGAGCAACTGAAACAGAACCAGAAAATGACAACAAAAAAGACGATGTAAGTGATGCTGAATACGAAGAAAAATAATTGAATATATAAGAAGTCCTAGAACCCTAGGACTTTCTGATGATTAAAAGGAGAAAAAATGAAACAAAAACTAAGAAGTGAAATAAAGAAGGAAGATACATGGGATTTAGAAGTAATTTATAAAAATATTGATGAATTTATGAAGGATTATAATTCCTTAAAAGAAGAACAAAATAAAATTCTAGATTATAAAGGTAGATTACTTGAAAGTGGTAAAACTTTATTAGAATTTTATGAATTTAGTGAAAAGATAGAGAGAAAACTTTATAAATTATATTACTATGCACATTTAAATTTTGATGCAGATACAACGAATACCAAATATCAAGAATTAGTGGGAATGATATCTAAGTTAATGACTGATATAAGTAGTCTTACTTCATTTGTTGACCCTGAACTTTTAAAAGGAGATTATGATACAATTCTAAAGTTCTATGAAGAAGAACCTAAGTTACTTAAATATAAGTTTAATTTAGAATGTTTATATCGTTATAAAAAACATGTTTTAAGTGAAGAAGAAGAGAAAATCTTATCAACTTTAGGAGAATCTCTTGGAGCAAGTGAAGATATCTATGAAGCTTTAACGGATTCTGACCTTACATTTCCAAATATAAAAGTAGATAATGAAGAAATCGAATTCACGGAAAGTAATTATCCAACTTTTATTGAGTCTCATGATAGGAGTGTTCGTAAACAAGCTTTTGATATTTTATTTAATACTTATAGTAAATATAAAAATACAATTGGAAATACTTTTAAATATAATGTTGAAACTAATGAAAAAATTGCTAATATAAGAAATTACAATTCAGTTTTAGAATCTTGTTTATATGGAGATAATATCGATGTTTCAGTTTATGATAATTTAATTAAGACAGTAAGAAATAATTTAAATACTTTATATAGTTATTATGATTTAAAGAAAGAAGTACTAGGTCTTAAAGAAATGCATTTATATGATGTATATGCTCCAATGGTTAAAGAAATTGATAAAAAGTATAGTTTTCTTGATGCTAAAAAAATAGTTTTAGAAGGTTTAAGTGTTTTAGGGGAAGATTATCATCAAAAGTTAGAAAGAGCTTTCAATGAAAGATTTATAGATATTTATAATAATAAAGGTAAAAGAGGAGGAGCTTATTCAAGTGGATTCTATGACACTAATCCATATATCCTTTTAAACTTTGAAGGTAAATATAATGATGTAACAACGCTTGCTCATGAACTTGGACATTCTATGCATTCTTTATATTCTTGGGAGAATAATCCTTTTAATACATCAAGTTATCATATCTTTGTTGCTGAAGTAGCATCAACGGTTAATGAATTAATTTTAGTTAAATATTTATTAAAGAAAACTGATGATAAAAATGAAAAGTTATTCTTACTTAATAAATTATTAGAATTATTTAAAGGTACTATTTTTAGACAAACTATGTTCTCGGAGTTTGAAAAAAAGATGTATGAGAAAAATTCGGAAGGAGTAATTTTAACAAATGAATATTTAAGCCTTGAGTATTATAAATTAGTTAAAGATTACTTTGGAGAAAATGTTATATGTGATGATTTAATTAAGTATGAATGGATGAGAATTCCTCATTTCTACTATGATTTTTATGTTTATAAATATGCAATTGGCTTATCGGCTGCTTGTAAAATTGTTCATGATATTGAAACACTTGGAAAAGAAGCAGTTGATAAGTACATAGCTTTCTTAAAAACGGGAGGTTCAATGTTCCCAGCTGATGAATTAAAAGTTGCTGGTGTTGATATTTCAAGTCCGAAGTTTATTGAAGAAGCAATTGCGATGTTTAAAGAAACGATTGAGGAGTTTAAAGAAATTTATAGGAAGTAGGTATAGTTATGAATAAAAGAGATTATTATGAAGTTTTAGGAGTTTCTAAAACTGCAACGGATGATGAGATTAAAAGTGCTTTTAGGAAACTTGCTAAAAAGTATCATCCAGATATAAGTAAGGAGCCAGATGCGGAAGAGAAATTTAAAGAGGCTCAAGAAGCATATGCGGTTTTATCTGATCCAGCTAAAAGAAAACAATATGATCAATTTGGTCATGCAGCCTTTGATGGAAATGGAGGAGCAGGAGGATTCGGTGGCTTTGATTTCTCAGGGTTTGACGTTGATTTAGATGATATTTTAGGTAATATGTTTGGAGGAGGCTTCGGTTTTTCTGGCAGAAAGAAAAATGGCAAAACCAGGGGCGATGATGTTTTATACCACATGGATTTAACCTTTGAAGAAGCAGCCTTTGGATGTGAAAAAGATGTTAAGATAGATACAAGTATTCCTTGTCCTGATTGTGATGGAAAAGGTGGACATGATGAGGCAACTTGTGAAGTTTGTCATGGAAGTGGAACGATTACTTCGGAGCAACATACAATTTTTGGTTCTTTCTTATCTAAAACAACTTGTAATGCTTGTGGTGGAACCGGTCGAACTTTCAAGAGAAAATGTACAACTTGTGGAGGTCGCGGGACTGTTCGAAAAAATAGAACGATTACGGTTAAAATTCCAAGTGGAATTGATACGGGAATGCGCCTAAGGGTAAGTGGCAAAGGAGAAGCAGGCAGTAACGGAGGTCCGAATGGTGACTTATATTTAGAATTCAGGGTAAAGAGTCATCAATTCTTTCAAAGAGAAGGGGATGATATTTACTTAAATGTTCCAATTACTATAACTGATGCCGTTTTAGGTTGTAAGAAAGATATAAGAACCCTTGATTCGGTTGTAACTTTAAATATTAAGGCGGGAACTAATACAAATGATAAACAAAGAATTAAATGTAAAGGTATAAAAAATGCCAGTACCGGAAGAACCGGAGATATGTATATTATCTTTGAAGTAGTATTACCAACTAAACTCTCTAGAGAACAAAAGAATTTATTTGAAAAATTAAGTGAAACCGATTTAGAAGATGCAACTTATGAAAAGTTTACAAAATTTGTTAATAAAAAATAGAAATTTCTTAAATATAGTTGCATTATCAATAAAAATATGATATTATGTATACAGATGAAGGAAAATTCATAAAATAAAAAAGGATATACCTAATTGTCATGGGTTAGGTACTAATCCCAAAAAACTTTGAGTTAGCGCACTAACGATAGACAAACGTTAGTGTGCTAAAGTTTTTTTCCTACTGGTGTAAGTACATGATGTAAAGTAAAACCACTAGTAGCAGTATTACAACATGAAGGAAAAATTCTCTTAACGTCATAATACACCACCTCCTTCATAATATATTTTTTGGATGCAGTCCTAAGTTGATTTTTGTCTATTTTATATTATAAAGGATTAGCACCTAACGAATTAAGTATACCCATGATTTAATTATATATGAATAAGATAGATGTGTCAAGAAAATTTATATAAAAATTCACAAAAAAATATATTAATTGCAATAATGAAAAAAAGATTGAAATTTAAAAATTTCAATTTTTTATTTTTAAAATATCACCTATATTTAAATTATCGATAAAACCACTTGGAAATTCATAAGAATAATACACATTTTTGTGGATAACTATTTTATTTTTTGGTAAATCTTTTATTAGATATAAAACTTTATTATTTTTATCAGTCATAACTAAATCAATATTTTGTTTCATAAAGAATGTATGAATACTATTAGTTTTAAATCTTAAACAATAAGTTATATTCTTATTAAACATAAATCCTTTTAATCTTTTAAAGAAATTATTAGCTATTTCTAATTCAATTTCTTTGTTTTTAACAATTACTTTCATAAAACCTCTTTACTTTTTTCTAAAAATAATATATCATATAATCACGAAATGTCAAGGAAATGGTGATAATATGAATGAAAAATCAAATGTTGTAAGACCATCACTTATTTTAGATAATATACCAGAAGAACTTAGATTTTCTCCTGAAAGGCACGCAAGAATTAGAAGATTCATTGATGAATATGTGTATTCTCCTGAATTTAAAGAAGAATCAAGTGGATTTGATGAGTTATCAGAAGAAGATAAAGAAATAGTTACAAAGTGGGCTAATCGAATTCATGAAAGGGCTTTAAATTTTGCTCCATCTATTACTAATTGTTTATTAAGAATGCTTGACCCAGGAGTTGAACTTTTAGGTTATCGATTTGAAAATGGAACTATATTTCATAAAGAAGATAACCATACCGTTAAAAGTATTAATAGTTTAAAACGAAAAATAATTGCTGATGCAACCTTAGACTATAATGGAGACTATAACGAAGCAGGAGCAAACATTAGAGATGGACTTAGATATACAATTATAATTCCAAGAGAAATTTATTTAGAAAAAGTTGATGAATATTTACATAAGTTAGAAGATATGGGATTTGGGCCAATTGATGCTAAAAATCATTGGGTTGATCATGATAAATTTTGGAGTCCTGAAAATAAAGCTAAGTGGCCAACTTTAAGATACCAAGGAATAAATGCTAAAATAAAACTTCCAAATGTTGATGATGTTTTTGAAATTCAATTTCATTATCCAATGGAACATCAAATAAAAGAAGGGTCAACAAGAGATTTATATAATGCGTACCGGGCTGTTGATTTAAAATATAAAACGGGTGATTTTGATTCAGATGATTTAGAAGTTGATTGGAGAAGAGAATTACAGATATTTAGAATGTTATTACAATTTACCATTATTCCTCCAGATACGCCTCTGTTAAAAGCCTGTGATTATCGATTTGTATCAAGAGTTAATAGAGCGGATGAGGACTCTAAAAGGAGGTAGTATGAATAATTTAGCAGTACTTGAAACAATTAGAACTTTAGAATATTATCGCGTAACAAGTGATAATCAAGAAAAGAATAACTTTATAATGGTTTTAAATAATAAAGATGTTTATCAAATTCAAAATGGAAAATGGGTACTTGAAGTAGGATTGTATGACTATTTATTTATCAATAATGATGATAGCCTAGATAGAAACATGGAATTACTTAGTCTTGAAGAAGCAGTTCGAGAAGGATTAAGTAGAAAAGCCGAAATTATTATTAATATTAAATACTATAAAGTAACTAATGATAAATTAAATAAGAGTAATTATATTATGATAATAAATGAAGAATATGCTTATCAATTACAAGAAGATGGTAAATGGTTATATAAAAAGCCTCTTTATAATTATTTATTTAATAATGATGATAGTCTAGATAGAAAAATTGAGCCTCTTAATATTGATGATGCAATTATAGAAGCAAGGAATAAAGAAAAAACACTTGGAAGTAAATATTAAAAAAGTGTAAAAAGATGAGAATTAATCTTGTCTTTTTTTATTTATAATAGTATAATTAAGATATAGAAAGTAGGATAGACATGGCTAAGAAGAAAAAGAAAAAGGAACCTAAGAAAAAGTTCCAATATCAAGTTGAATTATATGGTATTTTATATATATTAGTAGGAATTTTGGGAATATGTGGATATGGCCCTTGTGGGGAGTTAATCTGCGCATTTTCAGCATTCTTATTTGGATGTTTATACTTTTTGTTTTTAATTGCCTTAATGATAATGGGTGTTTATATTATGTTAAAAAAAGAATATCCCGATTTTTTAAATACCAAATTAATTGGATGTTATATATTAGTAATTGGATTACTTGTTTTATTACATATGTCTTATGTTAAAAATGGTTTTACAGGATTTAGTAGTACGATGAAAACAACGTTTTCTAATCTTATGCCTGTTTTTGATATTGTTGATGGAGCCAGCAGAACGATTACTTTTCAAAATATTGGAGGAGGTTTAATTGGAGGATTTTTCCTAAGTTTATTTGCAAGTTTATTTGCAGTTCAAGGCGTAAAAATTATTTATATCGTGTTAATTTCCTTTGGTGTGATTATTATAACAGGTATTAGTATAGCCGATCTTGTTAAGAAGTTCTTAGAAGGAAGCAAAAAGATGATGCCTAAACATAAAGAAAGAAGTAAGGACGATTATGTTGGAGCGCATGAAATGGGATCCCATGAAGCAGTTCGGATAAATCGTGGGGGAGACGATGAAGAAGAGGAAAGCGATGGGAAACTTGTTATTTCTAATATCAATGAATTAAAAACAGCTAAGGTTAATAATCCTGAAATTGAAGTTGAAAATACTGATATAGAAACTTCTGAAAATGGAAATGTTACTATTAATAAAAACTATAAACTTCCACCTTTAGATTTATTAGATAAACCAAAGAAAGTAAAAACCAATAATCAAAGTAATATTGATACTAATATCGAAAAACTAGAAGAAGTTTTAAGAGAATTTGGAATAACTGGAAAAGTTGTAGCTGTTACCGTGGGACCTGCGATTACTCAGTATGAACTTGAATTAAAAGCCGGAACTAAGTTAAGTAAATTAACCGGAATTAATAAAGAAATAAGTTTAGCTCTTGCTAAAAAAGATGTTAGAATTCAAGCCCCAATTCCTGGAAAGAGTACGGTTGGAATTGAAATTTCTAATGAAACTCCAACAACAGTTTACGTTCGTGAAATCATGGAAAAACTAGTTGGAGAACACTCAGAAAATAAATTATTAGTTGCTCTTGGTAAAGATATTTTAAGTAAAGCAAAATTTTGTGAAATCAATAAAACTCCACACCTTTTAGTAGCAGGTGCGACTGGTTCTGGTAAATCAGTTTGTATAAACTGTATCTTAATTAGTATCTTGATGAATGCTAAACCTGATGAAGTTAAGTTATTATTAGTTGATCCTAAGAAAGTTGAGTTATCAGTCTTTAATGGAGTACCTCACTTATTAGCACCCGTTGTAACAGATCCTAAGAAAGCCAGTGTTGCTTTAGCCAAAATTGTAAAAGAAATGGAAGATAGATACGATATCTTTGAAGAACGTGGGGTTAAAAACATTGGTACTTATAATGAAATGGTTGAAAAGAAAAATAAGAATTTACCAGATGATGAAAAACTAAAAAAGATGCCTTATATTGTGGTCATTGTAGATGAACTTGCGGACTTGATGTTAGTTGCATCTAAAGAAGTAGAAGATTCTATCATGCGAATAACCCAAATGGCAAGAGCAGCCGGAATTCACTTAATTATTGCAACTCAAAGACCTTCAACGGATGTTATCACGGGTGTAATTAAAGCGAATATCCCATCTCGTATATCATTCGCCGTTTCCAGTGGAATTGATTCAAGAACGATTCTTGATATGACAGGAGCCGAAAAACTACTTGGACGTGGTGATATGTTATTCTTACCAATGGGAGAATCGACTCCAACGCGTATTCAAGGGGCATGGATCACGGAAGAAGAAGTAAAAAGAGTAGTTGATTTCACGATTAGCCAGCAAAAAGCCATGTATGATGAGAAGATGTTAAACTTAACACCAACAAGTGAAGACTCTGGTGGAAAGATAACTGCTAACTCTGATATTAAAGAAGAATACGACGATCCATTATATGATGAAATCGTTGAATTTGTTATTACTCAAGGAAAAGCCAGTAGTTCTCTAATTCAAAGAAGATTTAAACTTGGTTACAATAGAGCAGCCAGAATTGTAGACCTTCTTGAAGAACGAGGTATCGTTGGACCACAAAATGGTTCTAAACCAAGAGAAGTTTTAGTAAAACTAGAAAATTCCGATGATGATACAGAAGTAATATAAAAGAATAAAGGAGGGAATATGAATACAAGTTATTTATTAAGTGTTCTTGATTTATATTTACAAAAGGAAAAAAATGGAAAAGTTATAATTGAAACTGAAGGTATAGGTGATATGGTAAAAGTTAATTTTTCTTATACTTTTGATCATACTAATAAAACATTTGTTAAAGTTAAGAAAGAAGATTTTTTGGCTTGTATAAATGAGTTTATTGCTAGAGTTCAACAAAATACAAATGTTTCTTTTGATAGTTATGATTATAATAATCAACGTTCTACAACTTATACTTTTGGTAATGAAAGAAGAATATCATTTATTAATTTTCGGGAAAATGATTTAAATATAATAAAAAATTATATTGTTAATTTAGAAGATAAAAAAGAAATAATATCTAGTCCCGTTAATTTACATGCTTATGATAATATTGTAATTGAAGATTATGAAGAGGAATCATATGATAATATATATCAAGAGACTAAAAAGACAAAACTTTCTTTTTCCTTTGGATTTGCAAGTTATACAACTTTATTTATAATAGCTATTTGGTTTTTAGATATCCTTCTAATTGGTCTTTGGATCTTTAAGGCGATGATGAAATAAAATAGGTTAGAAATAACTTATTTTTTCTTTTAAAATAATAACTAACATGTTATAATTAAAGTAGTTAGAGATTGGGGGAATTACTATGCAAGAAAAATTAACACCAGCAGATACTTATTTAATTTATAGTAAAGGGATTATTACTTCGGAAAAAATTCAAATATTAACAAGTTTGTATCAACCAATTATAGGATATACAGCCGTATCTTTATACTTAACTTTATTAAATGATTTAAATATTAAAAAGAATGATACTGATGAATTTACCCATCATCATTTAATGACTCTTATGCAATTAAAATTAGAGTTAGTTAAAGATGCTAGATTAAAACTAGAAGGAATTGGTTTATTAAAAACTTACTTTAAAGAAGGAGAAATAAATAACTATATCTATGTTTTATATTCACCTATAAGTGCTTATGAATTCTTTAATCATCCTATTTTAAATGTTGTTTTATATAATAATATTGGTAGTTTTGAATATGAAAAATTAAAAAGTCTTTATAAAGCACCAAGAATTCAAGCAAGAGATTATCAAGATATAACGATGCCTTTTTCAGATGTTTATACTTCTAATACCAATACTAGTTTGTTATTTGATAATAGAGATATTAGAAATGATCAAAGAGTTAATTTAGCCGTTAAAAGTAATTTTGATATTGATTTATTAATTGAAAGTATACCTAAAGTTTTAGTAAATGAAAAATGTTTTACGAAAGAAACAAAAGAACTTATTTTAAATCTTGCATATATTTATAGAATAGATAATTTAAATATGCAAGGCTTAGTTAGAAACTCTTTAAATGAAAGAGGATTAATTGATAAAAATGAATTAAGTAAAAGTGCTAGAAACTATTTTCAATTTGAGAATAATGGTCGTCTTCCTACTTTAATTTATAATAAACAACCTGAATATTTAAAGACACCAATTGGATCTGACTCAAAACTTGCTAGACTTATTTATATGTTTGAAAATACAACTCCTTATGAGTTTTTAAGAAAAAGTTATGGTAATGTTGAACCTACTAATAGGGATAAAAAGTTAATTGAAAATTTAATGCAAGAACAAAAGATTAATCCAGGAGTAATTAATGTTTTAATTGACTATGTTTTAAAGATTAATAATAAAAAACTTAATAAAGATTATGTTGAAGCAATTGCTGGTCAATGGAAAAGACTTAAAGTTGAAACAGTTACGGATGCCATGGATGTTTGCAGGAAAGAGCATAAGAAATTTAAGAAAACAGTCTTCAAGAATGATTATACTAAACCTAAAAATACGACTGAAGATAATAATTTACCAGTTTGGTTTAATAAAGAAATTAAGAAAGAAGATAGTGATTTAGAAGAGTTAAATGAAGTCTTAAAGGAGTTTGAATAGATATGATTTATATAACCGGAGATAAACATGGAGATTTCATTAGTATCTTTGATTTTTGTTATAAATATAAAACAACCAGAAAAGATATTATGATAGTATTAGGAGATGCAGGTATTAATTATTTTCTTAATAATAAAGATTATATTTTAAAGAATAGTTTATTACAATATCCTATTACTTTCTTTTTAATTCATGGTAATCATGAAGAAAGACCTGAAAATATAAGTAGTTATAAAAAGAAAAAATTCCATGGTGGAATAGTTTATTATGAAGAAGATTATCCTAATTTATTATTTGCTAAAGATGCGGAAATTTATAACTTTAACAATAATAAAGTCTTAGTAATAGGTGGTGCTTATAGTGTTGATAAACCTTATAGATTATTATATGGTTATAATTGGTATCCTAGTGAACAACCAAGTTTAAAAACAAAGAATAAAGTTCTTGAAGTTTTAAAGAAAAATAATAATAAAATAGATATAATTTTATCCCATACTTGTCCTTTTAAATATATTCCAAGAGAAGTATTTATAAGTGGTGTTGACCAGTCAAGTGTTGATAATTCTTTAGAATATTATTTAGATGAAATAGAAAATAATACAGATTATAAATATTGGTATTGTGGACATTATCATACTGAAAAGAAAATAGATAAAATAAGATTTATGTTTAATGATATAGATGAATTTATTGATTAATATATAAATCTTTATTATCTAATTTATTATTCTTGTTTAATAGTAAGTTTTCAAAAAACATAATTAAGTATTTATTTGTTTCTTTTATTCCTTTAGGGTAATTAGTGTAATTAGCTCTTACTAAAGCATTTCTAAAATAAAGGGAATTTTCTTTAAATAAATCATTATTAATATTAAAACCCATACTAATTAAATACTTTTGAATAAATATTGCAGTTGTTCTAGTATTTCCTTCTTGGAAAGGATGAACTTGCCAAATTCTTGAAGTAAAATCAGATATTCTATTTATTAATTCTTCTTTAGCTAAGTTAGCATAGTTTATTTGTTTTTCTTCATTAAAATCGTATCTTAAAGTATCTTCTATTAAATCATAAGATTGATAAAAAACGGTATCTCCATTTAAAATAGGTTCATCCTTAGTAAAATTATAGGTTCTAAATATACCAGGATTATATTTACGAGTATCTAAGTTACTGAATAATCTTTTATGATAATTTTTAAAAGTTAAAATATCAAACCTAAATGATTTATCACTTAATATTTCATATATTGCTGTTGCAACTAAATCGGCTTCTTTATGACTGTCTTTATTTTCATTATGAAATTTAAGTATTTCTTTTTGAACTTCATTATAAGTTTTTTGATTATTGATATGTTTAGAAGATAAGTCTAACATATATTTAGATGGTTTAAGTCCATCTACTTCTTGAAGACCAAAGGCAATATTCCAATATAATTGTTTTATCTTGGGATTATTTTCATCTTCAATTTTATTGTAAGTTATTTCATTCATAAATTACCTCCGTTTATATATAATATTATATCAAATATTTACTAATTAAATAGATTTTTTTAAATTTTTATATCAATTAATTGAAAATACCTAGGTAGTTGAAAAAATATTGATTTTGTAGTATAATACATTGATATGAAAGGAGATATTAATATGTTAAATAACAATGATAAGAACATTTTTGACTATGCTAAAGAATTAGAGCCTAAATCTCATCTTTTAACTTTTTTTGATGTTTGTAAAATTCTTTTAAAAGATTTAGATTGTATTGTTTGCAAGGAAAGTGCTGCTGATTTATTAGGATATTCTAATTTAGGATTTCGAGATAAAATATATGTTTATTCAGAAAAAGAATTGAATAAGCCCTATATTAAGTGTTTTATTGTTAAAAATTTAGAAAAAATTCCTTATAGGAATGAAGATGGTATTAAGTATTCTCCTATTGAAAATGCTATAAATGATATGCTAGCAAGGAATGATACTAATCCTCAAGTATTATATGAAACATTTGCTGATTATTATTTTAGAAACAATGAGTCTTATGATAAATTAGAAATTCCTAAAAAATTAATTTTAAAAGCTAAACATTATCAAGAAGAAGGAGCGAGATATTATGAACAATAGAAGTGAATTAGAAATATTTTTATATAAAATTATTGAAGAAATATCTAAAATTAACGCCCCAATAGTTTTTAAAGGTGGTTTAGCTTTAAAGGAATTATTGAATTCAAATAATTCTCAAAATAATATCGATAGAAAAACAGTTGATATAGACGCTAATTGGACTGGAAAAGTTGATTATGATGAAATAACAAGAGTATTAGAAACTGCTATTAAAAATGTAGATAATAAATGTACAATTAAATTAACTAGAATGCCTAAAGAAAAAACTTCAATGGGGTATACAATTTTTGATAATAATGACCATGTTATTTCAAAAATTGATTTAGATATAAAGAATAATCCATTTTATGTTATTTATGAAATAAATAATGTTAATATAAAATATTCTTCATTAGAGAAAATTTTAGCCGATAAATTAAGTGTTTTATCTAGTTCTTATATTTTTAGAAGAACAAAGGATTTGTTAGATGTATATTTAATAATTAAAGACAATGATATTAAATTTGAAAAAATAAAAGAAATATTAGAATATGATTCTAGGGAATTAGGAGATTTTAAAGTTATGCTTAATAATAAAAAAATGCTTGAGGAAGCATATAATAAGTTGTTTAAAATAACTAATAAACCTGAGTTCATAGAAGTTTGGAATAAAATTGTTTCGTATTTATTAGATAATAGTTTAATAAGCGAAAAAGATTTAGTAGATTAAAATAGAAATATTTTAAGTTTAATGCTTTAAAAATTCGAAAAAGTAATGTCAATAGTTTTTGAAAATGTCTTAAAATTTTTCAAACATACGCGGGAAAATTTATTCCAATTTCCTTTTGGTAAT
>CANRHS010000009.1 GCA_947630495.1 uncultured Bacilli bacterium
ATATAAATCATATCCAGCATCATTCAATAATTCTTTAGGAGATTGAGTTAATATTTCTTCATTTTCATTTTCAACATCTACTAAACTATAAATAAAGTTTTTAAATTGTTCTTCTAAATTATTTTCTACTATATCATTATATAAAAATTTACTTGGCTCAAATTTTTTAAGTAATAAATAAGGTAATAAACCTTTTGTTTCTAAAAGAACAGGAAAATACTCCCTACAAAAATGAGCCATATCTTCTCCAAATTTTCTCTTAATTCTTTTTAAATCTTCATTCATAATTAACCCCCATCAATTCGCACCATATTATAACAAAAAATAGTCATATTGTCAAACTTAATAGTACACTTAATAGTACACTTGTTCATAATAAAAAAAGAATACAATATCCTTTATCATACCCTTTTATCCATAAAGTCTTTTTAAAGTTATTCTATTATAGTAATATCTTTCACATATAATAGAATATTTGTAGAAAATAAAAGACTTAATTATTTTGCTAGAAAAGTTATAGATAGCATATTTTAAATTTATCAACAATAAATGGTCTGTTGAATTTTATTTAATTATTAAACAGACCATTATTCTATTGACCTTTAGTTTTGATTAACTTTTTTACTCTCTTATATCCATCATCAGGTGTTATTGTATAAACTTTTAAATTATATTTTTTTATTAATTGTTTATATTTTAAATACTCAAAATATTCAACTATTCCTGCTGGGCATTCAGAAAAATCAAGACTTTTTAAATTGTAAATATCAAAAGAATCCTGATAAGCATAAATATCACTTGGATCAATTTCAAATACTTCTTTATTTGCTCCTAAATCTAATAATTTCTTAATTGCTTCTTCTTCTCTTTTTTCTAAAGCTAGTGATAAAGCATTTATAGGTAAATCAACATTTTTATTGAAATTTTTTATAATTGCTTGATAATTAACATCAATTCCTGAAGCAATTAAGAGTTCAACACAATTTTCTAAATTCTTTTTATATTCTCTATTTTTAAATTCTCCTTTTAAAAATTCTTCATCCTTTAAGAAATATTGTAATTCATAGGAAGTAGGAAATTTCATAAAAGGACATGGAAATAAATATTGTAAAGCATTAAAACCATTTTCATCTTTCTTTTGTATATCAGCACCATTATCTAATAAAAGTTTAATCATTTTTAAATCTTTTTTTAATGCAGCCATTAATAAAGGAATATATTTATCATTTCCATTTACATTAGCAAAATTATCTAATAAAATTTCAGCCATTTGATAATTCTTTAGCCATACTGCTTCCCATAAAGTTGTATAACCATTATCATTAACTTCGTTTACATCAACTTTATTTTTTAATAATTCAAATACTCCAATTTTATTATTTATAGCAACTTCAATATTTAAAGGTGTTAAAATAGGTTTATAATCAGTTCCTTTTCTTGTACGATCTCTAATTAACTTATTTAAAATATCATATTTTTCTTCTTTAGTCATATAATTGCAATTATATATTTCTTTTATAAATCTCTCATTCATTTTAACCCACATTCCTTTCTCTTCGTTCAAGGCACACATAGTCATGAAAAGAAACATTTTCAGACTATCATCACCTAAACATTAGTATATCATACAAAATTTAAATTAAAAATAAAACTTACAAAACTTTACATTAGGAAAATCTCTTAAATCATACTTAAAATTAATTCAACTAACTTTAAAATAGTTTAACTGATATGCTCTATTCATTGCATTTATCTATCCAAAAACGAGGTATGCTATTTAATTGACATATCTCGTTTAATTTACTCATTAATTATGAATTAGTGCTTAACTTTTACATGAATTATAATATTCTTTTGCTAAATCATCTGCTAACTTATAAATCCCATTGGCTTTTTTAATTAATTTTTCATCTATATCTTTTTGAGATTTTAAATATTCATATATTTTATCAAAATATTCTTTAATATCTACTCCTATATGGCTTTTTATTATTAATTTACTATTTAAAAATTTAATTTCTGATTCAAACTCTTTTAGTTTTTTATCATATCTCTCAAAAGAAACTATAATATCATTGTCTCCATATTCAATAGTTTCATCAGAATATCCAACGGCTTTGGCTAATAGTTTAAAATCTAAACCTAAATACTTTTCAAATGCTTTTAAAGTTAAAACTGCAGGTCTTACTCTTAAACCTTTTTCGATATTACTTATTTCAGTATGGCTTATATCACAAAGTTTTGCTAGTTCCCTTGCTGAATATCCTTTTTCTATTCTAGCATTTTTGATTAAATTTCCAATATTATCATAATTTTCCATAATTTCAAATCTCTTTCTATAAAGATTATAACATACTTAAAAAGAAAAATAAATATTTTTTTGGAAACTAGTTGACAAATTTAGTAAAAGAGCGTATTATATAAACTATGGCAACCTATTGCCATAGAAAGGAGGAAAATATGTCCTATTTAGAATTATTTAAAATAATCTCAAAACCATGGGCTAGTATCAAAGAAATTAGTTTAATTGCTAATTGTGGAAGAGATACAGCAATTAGAATTAGGAATAATATTGAAAATGAAATTATCAAAGATGGTAAAAGAATCCCTAAAAGCAAAACGATTGTTGTTCCTACTAAAAAAGTAATTGAATATCTTGGACTTGACTTAGATTACATTATCAATATGGCAAATACTGAAATGGAATTAAATAGTAATAGGGCTTTACATTATGCCAGTATATCAAGATAAGAAAACTAAAAAATGGAAATTTCGTACCTATGCTGATGATGTATATGGAAACAGAAAACAATTTGAAAGAAAAGGATTTGATACTAAAAAAGAAGCCAAGCAAGCCGAAGTTGAATTTAAGATGTGTGATAAATCAGATTATTCTAACATTACTTTCAATAACTTATGGTTAGAATATAGAAGTTATAAAAAATTACAATTAAAAGCCCAATCATTTAGAGCCATTGAAAATAGATTTAAAAATCATATATTGCCATACTTTAAAGATTATAAACTAAATAAAATAACAAATAGTGTTTATCTAAAATGGCAAATAGAAATTGAGAAAAAAGGATTTAAACATAAATATAATTCTAGCTTACATGGTGCTATGGTTAATATACTAAATTATGCAATTAAATTTTATGGATTAAAAGATAATGTTGCTACTTTAACTGGAAACTTTAAAAGAAAAACCGAGTTAAAGAAAAATGTAGATTTTTGGACTATTGAAGAATATCAAAAATTCATAAGTAAAGTTAATGATTTAGTATATAAGGTATTTTTTGAAACATTATACTATACTGGATTAAGACAAGGAGAAGCACTTGCTTTAAATTGGAATGACTTTAAAGATGGATATTTAAGTATAACTAAAACGATTTCCAAAGAAATAATTAACAATAAGCATATTATAAATACTCCTAAAACAAGTAAAAGTATAAGAGAAGTAAAACTTGATAATGAATTAATAAAAGAACTTACTAAATTAAAAGAGTATTATGAAAATTTTATTAATTTTAATAATGATTGGTTTATATTTGGTGGATTAAATTCATTATCACCATCTACAATCTGTAGAAAAAAAGATATGTATTGTGAGATAGCAGAAGTCAAAAAAATAAGAATACACGACTTTAGACATAGTCATGCATCCTTACTATTATCAATGAATGTACCTATAACAGTTATTTCGGAACGGTTAGGTCATTCAGATATAAATATGACACTCAACACCTATTCTCACATGATTCCAAAAGATGAAGATAAAGCCGTCAACATCTTGAATCAAATTAAACAAAATAAATAATTTTAAGTGTTTTATAAGGGTTATGAATGTCTAATTATTATAAAAGCCTTGAAATACAAGGCATTATAATCATCATGGTCGGGAAGACAGGATTTGAACCTGCAACCCCTTGGTCCCAAACCAAGTGCTCTACCAAATTGAGCCACTTCCCGATTATTATTAAAAAATATGGTGCACTCGATAGGAATCGAACCCACAGCCTTTTGGTCCGTAGCCAAACGCTCTATCCAATTGAGCTACGAGTGCGTTTTATAAAATGGTGGCTCCGAGTGGAATCGAACCACCGACACAGGGATTTTCAGTCCCTTGCTCTACCGACTGAGCTACAGAGCCAAATAAAAATGGCGGTCTCGACGGGGATTGAACCCGCGATCTTCTGCGTGACAGGCAGACGTGGTAACCACTGCACTACGAGACCATTTTGGTTGCGGGAGAAGGATTTGAACCTACGACCTTTGGGTTATGAGCCCAACGAGCTACCGGACTGCTCTATCCCGCGATAATAATTGGCGGAGGAAAAGGGATTCGAACCCCTGCGCCGCTTGCACGACCTCTCGGTTTTCAAGACCGATCCCTTCAACCGGACTTGGGTATTCCTCCAAATAAATGGTGCCTAAGGTCGGACTTGAACCGACACGGGTTTTAAAGCCCGCAGGATTTTAAGTCCTGTGCGTCTACCTATTCCGCCACTCAGGCACTAAACAAAATATGGTGTCCCGTGCGAGATTCGAACTCACGACCCTTTGATTAAAAGTCAAATGCTCTACCTACTGAGCTAACGGGACAAAATTATTGGTTGCCTCGGCTAGATTCGAACTAGCGCATGCGAGAGTCAAAGTCTCGTGCCTTACCACTTGGCTACGAGGCACTAAACTGGTGGAGAGAGATGGATTCGAACCATCGAACCCGAAGGAACAGATTTACAGTCTGTCGCGTTTAGCCACTTCGCTATCTCTCCAAACTGGTGCCGAAAACAGGAATCGAACCCGTAACCTATTGATTACAAATCAATTGCTCTACCAATTGAGCTATTTCGGCAAAAAATGGTGGGCGATATAGGACTCGAACCTATGACCCCTTGCTTGTAAGGCAAGTGCTCTAACCAACTGAGCTAATCGCCCATTTATGCACAAGACAACATTAAATATAACATTTTCTTTTGCATATGTCAATATTTTTTAAAACTTTTTTTTAATTTTTTTCATTTTTTTGTTCTATCCATTTGGGAAGATTATCTTTTAGGGTCACAAAGCCATGAATTGTCTCTTCAATTTTGATGTTTTTTCTTTTCATTCGATAATTTAAATTTTTTATACTAAGTTTAACATGAAAAGTATCATCATCACTATCAAGTACTCTAACTCTAATAGTTTCTCCAATATCTGCAACTTTATTAATATCTCTTACAAAACCATCCGATATTTCAGATATATGTATCAATCCACTATAATATTCATCTAAAGTAACAAAAATACCATAACTTTCAACACCGGTTACACAACCTTCAACAATTTCATCTTTATAATATTTACTCATAATAACCTCTTTGATAAAGCAATAATATTTTACCAAAAAATTAATAATTAATCAACATTTTCCTTTAATTTTTCATTAAATTTTCGTGATTTAATCATTTCTATTTCTTCTTTATAAGGAGGTTTATCTAAAATATAAGGGGTTTCTAAAATTTTTGGAATACCACTTAACTTTTCATGATATAAAACTTTTAATAAATTTTCAAATCCAATTGTTCCATATCCAATATTTTCGTGTCTATCTTTTCTGGCCCCTCTTACATTTTTACTATCATTAATATGAATACAATGTAAATACTTAAGTCCAATAATTTTATCAAATTCATCTAAAATACTATCAAAATCACTGATATCATAACCACTATCATTTAAATGACAAGTATCCATGCAAACACCAATTAATTCTTTTCTCTCTATACCATCAATAATTCTTTTTAATTCTTGAAAATTACTACCTACTTCACTACCCTTACCTGCCATTGTCTCAAGTAAAATAGTAACATCAAAGTCTCCTTCTAAAACAATATTTAAAGCATGTATTATATTTTCTATTCCCTTATCTATTCCAAGTCCAACATGACTTCCAGGATGAAGAACCATATATTTAATCCCTAACTCATGGCATCTTTCTACTTCTCCTTTTAAGAAACTAATAGAAAAATCATATTTACTTGGATCATCATTTGCCAAATTAATTATATAAGGAGCATGAACAATAACGTTATTTATATCTATATTATATTCTAACATCTTTTCTTTTGCTTCAATAACTTTATCTTTATCTATTTCATATCTAATTGTATTTTGAGGAGCCCCTGTATAAAACATAAAAGTATTTGCTCCATATGATAAAGCCTCTTCTAAACTTCCTAACATTTGCTTATCTTTTTTATAACCTACATGTGAACCTATTATTAACATAAAAACCTTCTTTCTATATCTATTTTACCAAATTTTTTCTAAATAGCAAAGAAAAAATTCGATTTCTCGAATTTTTATTCTTATGCTGGTGGGTTAGGATCTATTTTTACTTTTGAAGCATTTATTTGATCTTCTGGAATAAGTCCTTTTCCACTACCTTCAGTATCAACGGCATCTGCTTGAGTATTACCTATTGAATAAACACCATCTGTTAAATAAATTGCATAACTGAATGTACAAGCAAGAGTTGTAGGATCAACGGCTGAAGTTACTTGGATATAAGATCCTGTCTTATCACCTTGAGTAGTTGTATTTCCTTTTTTATATGGATTACCCCAAGGGCTCTTAACTCCTCCTTTATCTAAGTTAATAGCGGCAATTGGAATAATAGTTGTACTTCCAGCATTATTTTTACAAGTAGGTGCATAACTATTAGTAGAATCTCCAAATAAATTACTAATATTATCAGAACTTACTAGTTGATGCGCACCATCCAAAAATGAAAGAGCATCTGTAACAAGAGAATTTTTTCTGGTATCGTCTATAACTTTAGTTATACCAACAACTGCTAAAGCCATAACAATAGCAAGTACAACGATAACTGCTAATAATTCGACTAACGTAAACCCTTTTTCATTTATTTTTTTCTTCATTTCATCCTCCATATCCTTTATATAAATATTATCACAATCACAAAAAATAGTCAATTAAATCGTACAAAAAACTTTACTTTTTTCTAAAAATAGTATATAATGATACATGTAATGGGGCTGCAATGGTTTCGACGGGATTACATCGGGTGTTAAATTGCAAGGCGTACCTATGCGTTAAATGGAATTCAAAATAACTGGAAACAGTAATAAATTAGCATTTGCCTAGTCTTATAAAGGCAAATACCTTTCTGAATTTCTCATCTACGGAGATTCTCTAAGGTTCATTTTTAGTAGATTATATTATTACTTTGTTTAGGAGTAATAACGAACTTTACTAAACTAGTTAGGTTTATGTTTGTTAATTCACTTATTTCCTAATGAAACTTTCGAATTAACTAACCTTGTAGACGTTTTTCTATCTATAATCTCGGACGGGAGTTCAATTCTCCCCAGCTCCACCAATAAATAAGTATAATAAAAGCAACCGACGTTGCTTATTTTTTTATAAACTTTTAAAGTGCATTTCGATTGCTTTACTAATCTTTTTAGCATCTCTTTTAATAATAACCATATCAATTATATCAATAATTGAATGAACTATAAGCATAATACCTATAAATATCATTAAAGAAATAGATGCTGTAAATGGATTAAAGACAACAATTATTCCAATAATTAAATCAATAATTCCAAATAATAGTAATAATACCCAAGGTATATCTTCGCCTCTTAAGGAAATAGCCATTTTTAAGGAATTAATACTTGAAAGAATTATCCATACTCCAATTGCTATTGTAAATAGAGTTGATAGTATATTAGGTTTCAATAAAAGAATAATTCCTAAGATGATTGATAAAATTCCAGGTAACATTCCGTCAAATGGAATATAATACCTGCTTGCCTTAATATCTAAAACAATTAAAATAATACCATGTAAAATAATATAGATTGATGCAATCATACTAATTGTTTTAATTGACATATTAGGAAATATTATCATAATAACTCCAACTAAGGCTGAAAGAATAGCTGATATAATTATTGAATTAGTTGTTCTTTTAAATATCTCTTTCACTATACCCTCCTTTATTTAATTATATCAAATTTTGAAAAAAAGACAATAAAAGTTGAATTAATTAATTTTTTATATTATAATTTTTATGGAAAGGAAAAGATATGGAAAAATTAATTTTTAAGAAATGTTCTAAATGTGGTAACTTATTTAAAGTTATGCGAGAATTAAAGTGTGAAGGAGTTACTTGTTGTGGAGATCATCTTGAGACGCTAACTCCTAATTCAACTGATGCAAGTTATGAAAAACATGTACCTACCTATGAAGTAGATAATGATAAGTTAATAGTTACAATTAATCATGTAATGGATGATGATCACTTTATTGAATGGATTTGTTTTCAAACTGAGGATAAAGAAGAGTTTATTTACTTAGATAAAGAAGCAAAAGCCGTATTCCCTTATGAAAAAGGAACGTTATATGCTTATTGTAACAAACATGGACTTTGGGCAAGTGACGTTGAATAGTAAAAAAACATAAAGTTTTTAATTAAACCTTATGTTTTTATTTGTCCTCTTTTTCCTCTAAATAATCTTCTTTAACATCTTTATCGATATCTTCCATAGCTTTAGTTTCATCAACTATTTCTTCCCAATCATCCATATTTTCATCAACTAAAATTTTTACTTTTGTATCTCCAATTAATTCAATTCCAAGTTCTTCTTCAACTTTATAATTTATCTTATTACCTTCAATATTAACTTCCTTGCAACTAGGATCTTTTAAGCTTCTTACAATAATAGAAGCATCACTATAGTCAACTCCTTCTTTTTCTCTGATGTTAACTGTTTCTTTATAATTAAATGTTTCTTTTACAACATCTGTTTTAGTATCAGAGTCATAAGAATACCAGATATTTATATCATAACTTCCAGTTACAGTTATTTTTTCTCCTTCCTTAATTCCTTTAAAATTATGATTTATTACCCAACAACCAAGGACATTAGTAGGAGCCTTACCTACATCAATAAAGTGACTATGTGTAAATAATTTCTTACCTTTACCTAAAACAGCTTTTGTAACTATCTCTCTATAATTAGACATAAATCCTCCTCATTTTAATGTATGCAAATATTTTTAAATTGAATACTAAAAAAAGAAAGTTATTTGCTTTCTTCCTTAACTTTCTTTGAATTGTCATTAGAAATATTATAGAACTCTCTAATTTGAACTTCTATTTCATCTCTTAACTTAGTATTTTGTTTTAAAAGTAACTTAACGTTTTCTTTACCTTGACCAAGTTTTTCACCTTTATATGAGAACCATGCACCAGATTTTTCAATGACTCCGGCTTCAACTCCAAGGTCAACGATTTCTCCTTCTTTGCTTACGCCTTCTCCATACATGATGTCAACAGATGCAGTTCTAAAAGGTGGAGCTACTTTATTTTTAACAACCTTAATATTGGTTTTATTACCAATTATGGAGTCTCCAATTTTAATGGCTTCGGATTTTCTAACATCAAGTCTAATTGATGCATAGAATTTTAAAGCTCTTCCTCCTGGAGTTGTTTCAGGGTTACCAAACATAACTCCAACTTTTTCTCTTAATTGGTTAATAAAGATAGCAATCGTTTTCGTCTTATTAATAGTTCCTCCAAGTTTTCTTAAGGCTTGTGACATAAGTCTGGCTTGAAGTCCTACATGAGCATCTCCCATCTCGCCATCTATTTCGGCCTTTGGTACTAAAGCTGCAACGGAGTCAATAACAACAATATCAATTGCATTACTTCGAACTAAGGCTTCACAGATTTCTAAGGCTTGCTCCCCAGTATCTGGTTGAGCTAGTAAAAGTTCATTAATATCAACTCCTAAATTTTTTGCATAAACAGGATCTAAAGCATGTTCTGCATCAATAAATGCCGCTCTTCCTCCCCTTTTCTGCACCTCTGCTATTGCATGAAGTGCAAATGTTGTTTTACCACTTGACTCAGGTCCAAATACTTCAATGATTCTTCCCTTAGGATATCCCCCAACACCAAGTGCTATATCAAGAGACAAGCTTCCACTTGAGACAACTTCCACTTGTACATGTGAGTTATCTCCAAGTTTCATAACTGCTCCTTTTCCAAATTGTTTTTCTAGTTCAGCAATCACTTTATTAAGTGATTCATCAGTTTCTTTTTTATTATTCATAATCCTCCTTGTTAAAAAAATCCTTTATTCACATTAATTGTCTCATGTTTAAGAAAGAAAATCAAGGCTTTTTACAATATTTTTCTAGTATTTTTTACCAATCTATTATATACTAAAGAAAAGGAGTTATTATGATAATTGAAAATAATGTTTTTAATCAAATAGAAATTAATAAATCTAAATTTATAACTTATCTTTATAAAGTAAAAAACATAGATGAAGTTTCAAATTATTTAAATGAATTAAAAAAGAAATATAAAGATGCAACTCATATTTGTTATGCCTATATCATTGATAATAATATTAAATTTAATGATGATAATGAACCATCTGGCACTGCCGGTGTTCCCATACTTGATGTTTTAAAGAAAAATAACTTAACTTATATAGTCTGTTTTGTTATTCGTTACTTTGGAGGTATTAAACTTGGAAGTGGTGGCTTAATTCGAGCCTATTCTAATAGTACTAGTCTTTGTTTAAAGAAAACTAAGATTATTCCTTATGAAAATTTAACTAAAATAAAGTTAACTATCTCTTACCAAGAAAATAAATTAATAGAAAAATTATTAACTAGTAAGAATATCATAGAAACTAATTATAATGAAAAAATTACCTATATTCTTCTTATTAATAATTCTTTAAAAGAAAAACTAGATAATTTTAATTTATCGTATGAAATACTAGAAACTAACTTATAAAACTACATGACTTATATACATAACAATCATACCAATTAGAAATCCTAAGTATAATAATTTATTTTCTTGATACTTTCTAGCCTCAGGTAATAGTTCACTTAAACTTATATTTATCATAATTCCAGCAATTAAACTAAAAACACATCCTATTAAAAAATCTGTTACTAAGTTTTTAAGGAATAAAAAACAAAGAATGGCTCCTAAGATTTCACTGAAACCTGATATTAATACATAAATGAAGGTTTTAGTTTTTTTATTAGTTGCAAAGTATAAAGGAACTGCGATACTAATTCCTTCAGGGATATTATGAAGACTTATGGCAAGAGCAAGTTTAATACCTAAATTTAAATTAACTCCACTTACCATGAAAGTGATAATGCCTTCTGGAATATTATGTAAAATAATTGCAAGCATTGAAATAATTCCAACTTTCTTTAAGGAATTATCTTCCTTATTAACTCTTATAGAAATATAGTATGAAAGAAATATGCCAAGGACAAAGAAGAAAGACATTAGTAAAAGTCTAAAAACTAAATTATAATTTCCTAAGTAGTCAAAAGAAGATGGTATTAAATCTGTTACTGAAATAGTTAGCATAACACCACTTGCAAAAGATAAGGAGAAAGTAATTATCTTCTTCTTATCTCCCTTTATAAAGATAATAAAGTATCCAATTATAGTTGATAATCCTGCTAAACTAGTTAAAATAAAACTTGATAATATTCTATTCATATTAAAAATATATGTAAAAAAATAAAAACTAGACTTAATCTAATCTTCATCTTCATCATCTTCATTTAATATTGTTTCAAACATCTCTTTAATGTTTGTATATCCCTTTCTTTTACCATCCTTTGCTTCTTTGATTATTTGTTCGCCTTCTTCTAATGCTTCAAGTAATTCTTTGCTAGGTTTAGGCGGTTTAATCTGAAATGGTACTCCATTTTGTTCAATTACTTCATTAATTGCCATATTAACAAGTGTTGTCATACTAATCCCTTCCTTTTCTAATATTTTTCTTGCTAATTCTTTTTCATTTTTATCTACTCTTACACAAATAGTACTTTTTAAAGATTTCATAAATTCTTCCTTTCTAATAAAATACTACCATATTTAAAGAGTTATGTCAACATAAATGTTACATTTATTATTAGAAGAGAAACTAATCATTAGTCTCTCTTCTTCTTGTATATGCTATTAACATACTTCCTCCTAAGAATAGGATAAGTCCTGCTAATTTAAAGAAAAATGGCGCATCGGCCCCTGTACTAGGAACTTTTACTTCTTCGATTTTATCATTTTCCATTGTTATATACTCGGTATCACCATCAGTTGTTATATCAAAAGTGAAAACTTGATTTGATAATTTATAACCTTGACTACTCTTAACCTCTCTTAGTAAATACCTACCAAGTGGTAAATCATTTAAAGTAATCATACCATTTATATCGGTATATCCTCTATAGAATAATACAGCTTCGCCATTTACTTCTTTATAAATTTCAATTAAAGTTTCAGGAATTGGTTCATTTGTTTTAGAATCTATTTTATAAAACTCTAATCTACCTTTCTTTAAATGATTTTCTAAGTCTAAAGTCTTCATCATAACTTCATTTTCCTTATCAGTTAAAGTAAATTCATACTTTGTACTATCTAGAACATATCCATCTTTAGTTGCAATTTCTACAATGTAATAACTTCCTAAAGGAAGATTATCCAATATAGCATTTCCATTTACATCAGTTTCTATCACTTTAACTAAATCTCCTTTATGATAAGCAAGAATACCATTAGTATAAACATCATCATTGGCATAAATTGCATATTTAACTCCTCCTAGAGGTACTTCTTCATAATGATAATCTCCATCTTTATAGGCAACCTCTTCTCCCACTTTACTAACAACTAATTTACCCTTTTTCAAGTAATTTTTTAAATTTAAAGTTTCCATTACAACCTCACTTTCTTTATCACTTAATTCAAATTCATGTTTACTTAAATCCAAGATACTATCAGTTGTTGTTCTAAGTTCTAAAACATAATAACTTCCTAACACTAAATCAGAAACTTCTATTTGTCCCTTATCATTAGTAGTTAATATTTTTATTAAGTCATTCTTTTTATAAACTAAATTACCATTTTTATAGATGTCCGAGTCAGCATACAAACCATACTTAACTCCACTAAGAGGCATTTCTTCATAATGATAATCTTGATTATCTAGAATAACTCTTTCTCCATTTTTGTTAATAATTAAAGTTCCTTTCTTAAGATAGTTTTTAAGAACTAAATCTTGTCCCTTTAACTTATCATCTTCACTTAAGTCAATATCATATCTTTGTTTATCAATAAGAAAGTCATTAGGTGTTTCAAGTTCCTTGACATAATATTTTCCTAAAACTAAATCCGTGATATTAATTTCACCATTTGAGTCAGTTACTAAAACTTTAATTAAATCATCCTTTTTATAAGTTAATTTATTATTAGTATAAATATCATTAGCTGCATAAAGACCATATCTTACTCCTTTAAGAGGAACTTCTTCAAAATAATAATCCGTATTATCAACAACTACTTTTTCTCCTACTTTATTAATCGAAAATTTACCTTTCTTTAAGTAATTCTTGAAAACTAAGTTCTCTGTTTCAAATTTTAAATCTAAATTATCTAAAGTTAATTCAAATTCATACTTCTTATTATCTAAAATATAGCCATCTATAGTTTTTAGTTCTTTAACATAGTATTTACCTAAAGGTAAATTAGTAACTTCAGCTATTCCTTTAGAGTTAGTAATTAAAGTCTTAATTAAAGTATCTTTTTTGAAAGTTAAAACTCCATTTAAATAAATATCAGAGTCTGCATATAAACCATATTTAACTCCACTAAGAGGCATTTCTTCATAGGTATAATCAGAGTCTTTAGGTACAACTTTCTCACCTACTTTAGTAATAACTAAGTTTCCTTTCTTTAAATAGTTTTTAAATTCAAATGTCTTAACAACTAATTCTGTCTCAGGTTTCTCGTAACTTAAAGTAAACTCATGTTTTGTAGTATCTTTAATGTACTCGTCCCTTGTTTCAAGTTCTAAAAGATAATAATTTCCAAGTGGTAAATTAGGTATTTCTACTTGACCTTGATCATTAGTTGTAATAGTTTTAATTAAGGTATCTTTCTTATAAGTTAGATTTCCATTAATTAGAATGTCAGAAGAAGCATATAAACCATATTTAACACCCTTAAGAGGTATATCTTCATAGGTATAGTTATTATTTTCAGAAACTAATTTTTCTCCAAGTTTTTTAATAATTATTTTACCTTTTCTTAAAGTATTCTTTAGATTTAAAGTTTTTGTTACTACTTCTTCTTGAGTTGAAGTAGCAGTTAAAGTAACTTCATACCTTTTGCTATCTACAACATAGTCATTTGGTGCAGACACTTCAACAGCATAATACTTACCGAGTGGTAAATTAGAACTTTCAGCATGACCCTTTGAGTCCGTTATCAAAGAAGTAACAAGTTGATCTTTTTGATAAACAAGACTACCATTACTTTTAATATCTTCTAAAGCATAAACATTATACTTTACATTAGCAAGAGGAGTACTTTCATAATTAGAATTAACTAACTTTTCCCCAACTTTGTTAATAACTATTTTGCCTTTTTGTAAATAGTTAGTAAGATTGAATGTTTTAACTACAACTTCTGTATTTTGATTTTGATAAGTTAAATTAAATTCATATTTATTTGGATCTTTAAGATAACCATTTAAAGAATCTATTTCTTTTATGTAATATCTTCCTAAATATAAATTATTACATTCAACATAACCTTTAGAATCAGTTACTAATATTTTAACTAAAGCATCTTTTTTATGTATAAGAATACCATTTTGATAAATATCATCATTAGCATATAAACCAAATCTTACAGATGCAAGGGGAACATTTTCGTATTTTAAAGTTCCATTCTGGTTAACTGCTTTTTCCCCATTTTTATTGATAACTACCCTTCCTTTAACTCGATGGTTCGTAAATTTTACTTCCATAACATTATCACTTCCTACCGTATTTGCATCAATATGAACCTTTAGTTTTGAAGAATTCCATAAGTAGCCATCAATTGGCATATTAACTTCTTCTAATTCATAATCACCATTTAAATAAGTATTAGTTGTAAACTCTCCATTACTATTCGTTTCAAAAGTACAACTTGAATTTTCACAGACATAAGACTTAGTACTTAAATCTTTTAGTTTAAACTTAATACCAGCTTTCTTTATAACACTGCCTGTTTCAGCATCTATTTTAATAACTTTTAATTTAGAGCCTTTCGTAGTTAACGTTAATTGCATTGAAACTTCATCAGTATACCTAAGAACAGCTACTTTTTGACCACCGGCAACTTTAGGTGAAAAGACCATCGTTGAAGTATTATCATATTTTGGCTTTTTTAAAGTAATTGTTGAAGTTCCAACTTTAACTGGTGTTATGATTAGATTATTACCCTCCTTTCGAACTTTATTACCATTGCTATCACTTGGGGTAAAGAATTCTAGAACCTGGTTTTTGTCTTCAAGAATTATATCTTCTCCAACTGTTCCTGTTACTGATGTTTTACCAAAATCCGGTTTAGTTGTATGCGTATTAACTAACCGCATTATTTCAGCTTTTTCTTCATTAACGAATAATTCTTGTCCCTCGTCGTAGCGTTCCGTATAAAAACGGACTGTTTGGTTAGCAGCTTTTTCCCAAATCAAGGCTTGGGTTGCCATACTATACCTTGTAGTTTGATGTCCTGGATATTCATAACCATAGTAGCCTATTAGTTGAATTAGTTTGTTGGTTGCATCATTATAAGGAGATGCTCCAAGGCCCATACTTCCTGTATACTCATACGAGAAAATATTTTTACCAGGTTCAATACAATATCCAAGATGTCCATCTAAGGAATATTGATGGAATTGATCAGAACTATAAGGTATTCCGCCACCATATCGACTATAGTAGACGTTATCAACATAAAGTAACTTTAATGTTGATGCACTTACTTCATTTGTCTTTATAAATAAACAGGCAAACATTACAAAGAAAAATGATAGTAATTTTAAAATTTTCCTTTCCATAAAACCTCCCTTATTCCCGAGGAAAACCGGGAACATTTTTCATAATACTACCACTCTCGATTTTTGTCAACTTTCGTAAATTTACAATTTGCCCGTCAAACCAGGGTAAATTTGCTAAATTGCCTATATTTTTATACTCAATTTAAGATTTTTCCCAACCAACATGGAGCAAATCAACCCCAAAATACCCCTTTTGTATCAACAAAAAAATGAAAAAATTTTTTTCATCAAAATTTTCCCATTTTGTATTATTCATTAATCTAAATTTATTATTTTTAACCCTTTTTAGGTAGTAAATCACAAAATTTCATAAAAAATCTCTGGAATTACATCTGTAAACTTCTGTAAATTACATATAGCTTCTAAGCTTAGTTAAAACTTTCCCTTCTTCTCTACTTACTTTAACTTGATTAACCCCCATCTCTTTTGCAATCTCACTTTGAGTCATATTACAAAAATACCTCTTTAAAATAAGTTCTTTTTCTTCCCTTTCTAATTTGTTAATCGCATCTTTTAACATAATTAAATCAGTCTTCTCTAACTCTTTACTTGCTAAAAAGTCATATAAGTTATTATCATCCATCTCTTTATCCAAACTTAATACATTGATAGCATTCAAAGTTTCTTCGATTTTATAAATCGGGACTTCTAAGAAACTAGCAATTTCAAGATAACTAGGCTTTCTCTTAAACTTCTGAGTTAAAAACTCTTCGCATCTTAGAATTGCTGCATTAAGTTTAACGGTATCCGAACTTACCTTAATGTTCTTGTTCCGGAGGACATATTGATAGATTTCTCCAAAGATGTACTTATAGGCATAAGTTGTAAACTTAACTCCCATATCTTCTCGGTAATTGTCATGGGCTTTGATGAGGCCTATACATCCGACTTGGAATAAATCTTCAATATCACCTTTAAATTTGTTAGCAATACTATATATTAGTTTTTCATTACTAACAATTAAATCTTTTACTTCTACCCTTTCCATTTTCATCACCAAAGCCACTATATAATAAAATTTATTAAAAAAAAATAGATTCGACAAAGGATGTCAAAATAATCTATTTTCATTTTACACTTTACTTTAATTTAAAATATCCAGAGAACCGACCATTGTGGAATTAAACCCGCTTTTCGCGAGGTGGGTATCCGTACTAACCTTTAGGATTCTCATGAACTCACTCATAAGCATTCAACACCAGTTATTGCTCGGGATTCCCGTATACAGTACAATGTAGGATTTATACTTGACAATGTATCTTGTTATCTAGACATCTTAATAATATCATACTTTTACTTTAAAATAAACCCCTTTTTATAATTTTACATACTTTTTACATTAATCTAATTTATTTTCTTCATTACTTTAGGAGTACTAACAAAATCTGTTGCTGGATTACTATACTTCTTTAATAATCTAAGATAGGTTCTAAAAATATCAAGAGTAAAAGCAATATTCATTAATTCTTCTAAATGTTCTTTCTTAAATTTAGTCTTACTAACACTATCTCTAATTCTCTTCATTAATGCAAGTTGAACATTTTTCTTTTCAACTAAACTTAATTCTTTAAATAATAAAGAATCATCACTATTTCTAATTTCAATTAAGATTATCTCTAAATAAATATTACTTAAAATTAAATCTATACTATCTTTTTCAATATCACTAAAAAGAATATTTAAACTAATATAATCATTTCTTAAATAGAATACTTCTTTAATACTTAAATTTATATCTTCAGAATCTATTTTAAACTCTTTTACTCTTTTTAAAAACGTATACTTGGCTAAAGCAGCATCTAAGTTTTCTAAAAACTCTGTTAATTCTTTTTGATAATAATTGCAATCTTTAAGATATAATTCAATCTTATCTTTATCTTTCTCTCTTATAACTTGTTTATTAGCTTCTTCTTTTAAATTTTTATATTGTTCTTTAAATGCATCTAATTTATTAGGTTCAATAAAAGTTAATTCTAAACCTCCTAACTTAGACTCAATTTCTAATTCTAAATTCTCAATTTTTTCATAAATTGTTTTCTTAGGTGGTCTATCGTTATCAATTGTAAAACTTGGTTCTACTTCCCTACTTACTTTATTTTTTCTAAATATATTAAATATCATTGGTAATCCTCTTCTAGGAATTGGAATACTCATTTTTAATCTCTCCTTTAACAAGTTTTTATTCTAGCACTTTCGTTATTTTTTGTCAATTACCTAAAATACTTTTCCCGTTTTTTAATAGGAACTAATCTTTTAATAGCTTTTATTTCATCGTTTAACATCTCTTCTTTTTCGGATTCATATAAACTAGGTATTTCTTCAAATTTATTATCATTTTCATTATAAAGATATCTTGGTAATCTTGTAACAGTCCAATCCATAAGTAAATAATTATAATATCTTTCATAAATATTTTGATAAGAACTAGTAATTATCCTGGGAACTTCTATTCCTAAATCCTTAATAAAACCATTCTTATTTACTCTTTCAATAGAATCATATCCTAGATACATAACTGCTATATCTTTAAAATAATTCATTAATTCTAATTTTAAATAGTTATTTAAATAATACCTTCTTTGATAACTAATATCTTTACTTATTAATTCTTCATTTAGTTTTAAATATTCAAAAAAGTCTAATACTTCAATTCTTCTATCTAACTTAGTTTTATATAAGTCTCTAAAGAATAATAATATTTGATAACTAAACTTTAATGTAGGATTATTAAAATCTTTATAATTATTTATTTCTTTATTAAGTTTATCTAAAAACTCTTGATAAGTCATAGTATTACTATTACCTACTCCATATTTAATTTGTTTATCTTTACCAACTACATAGATTAAATAAGATAAATAAGTTCTTGAGATAGGATTCTTCCATTCTAAATGTCCATTTACTCCATCTTTAATATTAAAACTTATTAAGTCTCCTTCTTTGGAAAAATAACCAACAAATGCTTCCTTAGTTTCTCTTTCTTCTTTTAATATTTCATTTTCTTTGTATTCAATTGTCATATAAACTCTCCATAACAATAGTATATTATAGAGGAAAACAAAATATTAATCAAGTGCATACAATAAAATGGTGAAATATTATGTATTTAAAAATTGATAATTTAAATATTTATTATGAAAAATATGGAAATAAGAAGTCTACTATTGTAATTTTACCTGGATGGGGAGATACCAGATTAACTTTTAATTATTTAATAAATTATCTGAAAGATTATTTTACTATTTATATTTTAGATTACCCAGGTTTTGGTAACTCGAGTATTCCTGACTCTGATTTAACAATCTACGAGTATGTTTCCTTAATTGAAAGTTTCTTAACTAAACTAGATATCAAAGAACCTATTATAATTGCTCATTCTTTTGGAGGCAGGATTACATCAATTCTTTCAGAACGAGTTAAACTCAAAAAGTTATTATTAATAGATGTTGCAGGAATAAAACATAAAGATATTAAGTTATTATTAAGAAATTATTTATATAAATTTTTAAAGAAATTAGGTTGTTTATTACCTAAAAAAGTAAGAGAGAAATATCTAAAACTATTATTTAATAAATTTTCATCAAGTGATTATAAAAGTTTAGATAAAAGACTCCTTAAAACTTTCCAGAATGTAGTTAAAGAAGATTTAACTAAATATTACAAGAATATTCAAGTAGAAACTCTTATTCTCTGGGGCGAAAATGATGACATAACACCTCTTAAAGATGGAATTAAGATTAATAAATTAATTAAAAATTCCGTTTTAATCCCAATTGCTAATACTTCTCATTTTCCTTATCTTGATGATGGTTATTTAGTTTTAAGAATTATTCTAGCATACCTAAAAAAAGATATCCGAGTTTGATATCTTTTACTTTATCTTAATCATACTTCTTATTTTTTTATCTAAATTATATTCAATATCTCCAAATTCACTTAAACTTATTAAATCTAACTTATCATTTAATTTTAGATAATAATAATTATCTTGATAATAAATATTATTATAGTTTTCAATTATAAAATAATCACTTGTTTTATAATAAAAATCTATATCTTTAATAATTCGAACTTTTATATCGATTAAATCTGGATTAAATAATAATTCTTCTTTCTTTTCGATTTCAAGGATTGTTCCATAGTCTTTATTTTCATAGACTAATACATCATAGATACCACCTATTTTAAAATGATAGTTTTTAATTAATCTAATAAATATTTTCTTTATTTCTCGAACTATGATATCTTTTTCTTCTGTTTTAAAGAAATAGTTATATAAATATAAAATTATTTTATCGGAATCTTGAACTTGAATTTTCATACATTCACCAATGTATTATATGAACTTTCTTTAGTTAGGATAAAAGTTTCTTAAATTCTTCAATTAAAGGGGTTATATTAGCACAGCTCATGAAGCAAATTACATCGTCTTTGTGTTCAAGTAAAATTTCAACATTTTCAAGGCTTAGTTTCTTAGCATCCTTTATTTTACTTATTAAAGTATCACTTGAAACATTAGGATAATCTTTAGGATCTTCTCGATCACATTTAATATCCATGACATACGAGTAATCAAATTGACTTAACACATTGGCAAAATCGTCCATAAAGTCCTTAGTTCTCGAATAAGTATTTGGTAAGAAGACTCCAACTATCCTCTTCCCTTCGTATTTTTGTCTAGCACTGTCTAGTACGGTTTTAATTTCTGTTGGATGATGAGCATAATCATCAACTATAATAGTATTTCCAATTTTTGTTTCCATAAATCGTCTTGTTGCTCCATGAAAACAATCAAGGGTTTCAACAATAGTATTCTTATTTATATTATATAAAATTGAAACCATGATAGCAGCTAAACTATCAAGTATCATATGCCTTCCAAATAAAGGTAATTCAAAGTGTTCATAAAATTCGCCATGATAATAAACATCAAAACTACTTCCATCGGGAGTTAATTTTAAATTCTTGGCTACTAAATCATTAGATTCATTAAAACCATAGTAATAAATTTGATTATTATTACTCTTTATTTTTAAGACATTCCGATCATCTCCACATAAAACTAAATTAGTTGCTCTATCTGCTAAAATATTAAAGGTCTTAATAATATCATCAATATCCTTATAACACTCAGTATGTTCTAAATCAATATTAGTAATAATTAAAGTTTTAGGATAGTATTCTAAAAAGTGCCTATTGTATTCACAAGATTCAAGAACAAATAACTTATTCTTCTTATCTCCATGCCCCCTTCCATCTCCAACAAAATAGTTACAACCAACTTCTTTGTCAAGAATACTAGATAGCATTAAACTAGTTGTTGTTTTTCCATGCGTACCACTTACGGAGATAGTTTCAAACTCCTTCGTTAAACTTCCAATTAAGTCTTGATATCTAATCATTTTAAGACCTAATTTTTTTAATCTTACAATCTCTTTATGAGTCTCATTAATTGCATTAGAAAAACAAACTATAAAATCAGAACTTGGTTTAAAGGTATCATCATGATAAACTTCAATGCCACGTTTAGTTAAGCCATCCAAAGTAAACTTAATATCTGTTGAATCATCATATCCAACGACCTCATTTCCTAAATCATATAGAAGTCCTGCTAAAGCACTCATGCCAGACCCTTTAATTCCAATTAAATAATATTTCATATTTCACCTCTTTTTTTCACTATTATATCATATGCAAAGAAAAGTGAATACTATTTTTTTAAAATTACCCAAATTTCTTATTTTGTAGTATAATATTAATCGTGATTATTATGAATGTATTAAAAAAATGTAATTTATGTCCAAGAAATTGTTTAGTTGATAGATATAAAAATCTTGGATATTGTAAACAATCTAATAAAATAAGAATTGCTAAAGCAGCCTTAACTTATTTTGAAGAACCTTGTATTTCTAATTCTAAAGGAAGTGGAACGATTTTCTTTTCAGGTTGTAATTTAGGATGTATCTTTTGTCAAAATAAAGATATCTCGAAAGAAAACTTCGGTAAAATTATATCTATTAAAAGACTATCTGAAATTATGTTAGAACTTCAAGATAAAGGGGCTATTAATATTAATTTAGTTACTCCGACACCTCATGTAATAGGAATATCTAAAGCAATTAAACTTGCTAAAAAGAATGGTTTAGTTATTCCAATTATTTATAATACTTCAAGTTATGAAACAGTTGATACTTTAAAACTTTTAGATGGTTTAATTGATGTATATCTTCCTGATTTAAAATATTATGATGATAAATATGCAATAAAGTACTCAAAAGCACCTAATTATTTTAAAGTTGCAACACTTGCAATCAAGGAAATGTACAAACAAGTTGGTAAACCAGTTTTTGATAAAGATGGTAATATCTTAAAAGGTGTAATTGTAAGACATTTAATGTTACCTACCTTAAAAGAAGATACAAAAAAAGTATTAAATTATTTATATAATACTTATCAAGATAATATTTATATTAGTATAATGAATCAATATACTGTAATTAAACCTTTAAAGTATAAAGAACTAAATCATAAAGTTAATGATAAAGATTATGACGAAGTAATTGACTATGCCATTTCTCTTGGTATTCAAAATGCCTATTGCCAACTTGATAATACAAGTAGTAAGGATTTTATTCCCGACTTTGACCTTGAAGGTGTAGAAAAAAATAATTATTAAAACTTATATACTATATTTAATATTATTACTTTTACAATAGTTTTCTATTTCAATCTTTAAATTAGTAAAATACGTATTATCATTTAATAAATAAATCTTAGCATATTCTAAATAGTATTCTTTATAATTATCATTTATATATTTTAAGAACTTTCTTTTAGTATCATTTTTTAATTCTAAAAAAGCAAAATGATATTCTTTAACATAATCTTTAGTTTCATCAATTATTTTTTTATAATCTGTAAGATAAGGCATAATTGGTGAAATATTTAAAATAGTATATATATTATTGTTTGTTAATTCTTTTAAAGTTTCAATTCTACTTTCAATACTACTATATTTTTCTAAATCGCATCTTACTTTATCATCTAAAGTATTTAAAGATATAACTACTTTTAAGTTTTTTATCTTCTTAAGTAAATCTAAGTCTCTTAAGATAAGTTTATTTTTGGTTTCAATTATTAAATTAAAATCAAAGTTAACTAACTGACTTAAAATATTTCTTGTTAATTTATATTTTTCTTCATACAAGTTATAACAATCAGTAGTTGATGACATTAAATAGGTTTTATTAGTAACACTTACAGATTTTAGTTTATAACTACTTAGCTTAATATCAATAAATTCTCCCCATTCTTCATTATGTTTTGTTAAATTTTTCATAAATGAAGCATAACAATACATACATCCATTAGGGCAACCTACATAGGAATTAATAACAAAATCGATTCCTTCTATTTCTGACTTGGATATAAATCTATTAACATTTAATTCTTTTACTTCCATACTTATCACGAGTTAATTATAACATTTTTTATTCAAGAAAAAAAGGACTTAATCCTTAAAGTAATGGAGTCATATAAATGGGTAAATAAATTCTAATACACCAAATCGAGTTTTTTAAGTAATGGTTTTTACACCAAATCGAGATTTTTGCATCTGATTAAAAATAAAAAGTGCTTAAGCACCCTTTTATTTAATTTTAACTTTATTTTGACTAGGACTATTATAATTTAATGTATGAACATATCTATTATAAAGTAACATAACTAATTTAGAATATTCATTAAAAGCTTCATTCATCATATTTTTATCAACTAAATCCGATACTTTATAAAGAATAGGCATAAGTGAACTTGCAACTTGTTCTTTTTCTAAATCAAAGTATAAACCAGTTGAAATCCATTCACCATAAGCATCATATAATTTTACAGCTTCATTTAACTTTTCATCTTGACTAGCATATTCTTTTAAAGTTCTAATACTTGTAAATGGTTTTGAATCTAAATCCATATTTAAAACTAATCCTAACATAGTAGAAACATGCCATTTACAAAATTTCTCTAATTCGGATAAACTTCTATTAGTATATTCTTGTTTTCTACAACTTTCATATAGTTGACAATAATATCTATGTAATTCGCAATATGCTTTTGTTCCTTTCTCATCTCTTAAATTTAAATATCTACAATATCCACAGTCATTTCTGCTTCTTGGCATATATTCATCATGTACTCTGGCCATAATCATATTCCCCCTTAACGATTACATATTATATCATATTTTAACTAAATTTGCAAGTATTATCAATTTTTAGTATCAAATATTTTGATTAGTATATGATAATGTCTTAAGTGTTAGTATTTGATTTTGTCTCAAAACTATTATATTATATGTCACCG
>CANRHS010000010.1 GCA_947630495.1 uncultured Bacilli bacterium
CGAAGGATTGGCCGAAGGAAGAGCTGAAGGAAAGGTTCTTGGAATAGCCGAGGGAATGACTCAAGGAAGAGAAGAAACTCAACGAGAAGTAATACTTAATTCATATGAAAAGCAACTACCTTTAGATACGATTGCTGAAATATGTGGTGTATCAATAGGAAAAGTTAAATCAATTATTAATAAATATTGTAATTCAATAAATTAGTTATAAAATTAAATCTCTTGCATAAAGTTAAATGGGAGATGAAATATATGAAAAAAATAGTACCATTTACAAAAGATTTAATGTTTAAAACTAAGATAGGAGAAATTACTTCAATAGCTCTTGATAATACTTTAAAGTTAGATAAAGAAGTTGTTTCGGGTGAATTTATTATAAGTGGAACCTATAAACTACTTGAAGGAAGTCAAATTGAAGAAGAATTTAAGTATAATATTCCAGTTGATATAACAATTGATTCTAAGTATGATACAACTAATTGCTTAGTTAGTATAGATGACTTTTCATATGAAATAATCAATGAAGAAAAACTAAAAGTTAATATAAGTGTTATGTTAGATGACTTAGATATTAAAGAAGATCCAATTGAGACAATTGAAGTTTCGGTAAGCGATGATCGAGATGATACAAGAGAAAAAGATAAAGAAGATGATATTAAAGATATATTAAATGATATTGATGCTGAATTATCTAATCTTGCTATCGGAAGTGATAATGTTGCTATTAACAATGAAATAACAATTAACAATAATCAAGAAGAAAAAGAAACTTTTGAAGACCAAATTCTTGATAATATGAGTGATGAAAAAGAATATTCAATCTATAGAGTTTATACTGTTAAAGAAGATGATACTCTAGATATAATATATGATAAATTTAATACCAATAAAGAAATATTAAGTGATTATAATGATTTAGATAATATAAGTGTTGGTTGTAAAATAATCATACCTAGTAGTGATGAATAGATTAAAAAGTATCTTACGAAGTAATGATATTAAAGCAAAATCATTAAAAAAAATAGGTAAAGTATGGATAGTAGAAACTCCTGATAATAGTTTTGTTTATAAAGATAATATAAATAACTATGATACTTATAATTATTTAGAAACAAGAGATTTTCATAGTTTTCCTAGATGTTTAAATGATAAAGATGCTAATTATAGTTTAACAGAATATATAAATTCTCGAGATATTCCTAATGAACAAAAGTTAAATGATTTAATTCATTTAAGTGGAATTCTTCATAGGAAAACTTTATTTAATAAAGAAGTAGATATCGATAAAATAAAAGAAATTTATGAAAGTATTACCAATGAAGCAGATTATTTAATGAAATATTATGAAGACTTGAATAATTATATAGATACAATTGTTTTTATGTCACCTTCGGAATATTTATTAGTTTCTAATATTGATTTGTTTTACTATCTCTTAACATTTGTTAAAGTTGAAATTAATAACTGGTATAATTTTTTAAAAGAAAAGAAAACTTTAAGATATAGTATGATTCATAATAACTTAAGTTTAGATCATTTATTAGTAAGTGATAGAGAATACTTAGTTAGTTGGGATAAAGCTAAAATTGATATGCCAGTTTTAGATTTAGTTAAAATTTATCAAGATAATTATTATGATTTAGACTTAGAATATTTAATAAGAGAATACCAAAAAGAAGTGGCAATTACTGAGAATGAATACTTGTTTTTCTTGATAAGATTAGCAATTCCTAAGAGAATAGAATTTACTAAAAATACTTATTTAGATTGCTATAATATCAATAAATATATCGTATATCTTTCTAAAATTGCGTCATTGGTACAAAAAAGAGAGGAAAGTCACAAAAAAACTTGACTTTTTTTTAAGTTTGTAGTATAATCTATACGAACTTGGTAAGTAGGGTATATTTATCAAGAATGTTAAAAATTTAGGGTTGGGGGTTGAATTATATGAAACAAAGTTATATATTTGAATACCAAAATGAAAATGATTTTAGAAAGAAAGAAAGATCTGTAAGAAAGTATAATATGCTTGCTTATAAGAAATTAACTTTTGATTTTTATCCAAAGATTAGAAATGGTGAGTTTTTAGGTGAAATGGTATCAGAAGATAAAAAGGCTGGTACAAAAAATTATGAACTTGTGTTACCTACTGATGAAATGTTCGTTAAAGTTCATGGAGAAATTCGTCTACATTATACAGTATATGAGGATAAAAAGATTGTCTTACTTACTAATATCACTCCAGAAGGTATTCTTGAAGAAGGACATAGAGCTGAACTTACTGCCTATAAAGGTGTTATGATAAGTAAAGCTAATCCTGAAAAGGATATGTTCAAGATTAATTTATTAAATATGATGCAAAATAAATAAGGATTAGAAATAGTCCTTTTTCTTTTCTAAAAGTAATTGCAAAATTATCTTATTTGTGATATATTATTAGTCATGTGAAATGGGTGATTTATATGCAAATACCAAATTATGAAAAAGCTAGAAGAAGAAGTCATGAAGAAGTTTTAGTCCGGGACTTTGAAATGAATGCTAACTATTCGAAATTAGGTTTAAATAAAAAATATTATTTAAAAACTTATGGTTGTCAAATGAATGAACATGATAGTGAGAATATTAAAGGTATGCTTGATAAAATGAGTTTTAAAGAAACCTTAGATATGAAGGATGCTGACGTTATCCTACTTAATACTTGTTCAATCAGAGAAAATGCTCATAATAAAGCATTCGGGATGCTTGGAAGAATTAAACATTTAAAAAATGAAAAGAAAGATTTAATTGTAGGTCTTTGTGGTTGTATGGCTCAAGAAGTTGGAGTAGTCGAAGAAATCTTAAAGAAATATAAGTTTGTAAATTTTGTCTTTGGTACTCATAACTTAGATGATTTACCTAAATTACTTGCTAATAGTTTTAAAGATTCTAAATTGAATGTTGAAGTTTATAGTATGGAAGGTGATATTGTTGAAAATATGCCAGTTACAAGAGTTAGTAAATATAAAGCCTATGTAAATATCATCTATGGTTGTGATAAATTCTGTACTTATTGTATTGTTCCCTATACAAGAGGAAAACAAAGAAGTAGACATAAAGAAGATATAATTAAAGAAGTTAAAGAATTAGTTCGCGATGGTTATCAAGAAGTAACTTTACTTGGACAAAATGTTAATGCGTATGGTAAAGATTTATATGATGACTATGAACTTGCTGATTTATTAGTTGATGTTGCAAAAACGAACATACCAAGAATCAGGTTTTTAACAAGTCACCCATGGGATTTTTCAGAAAAGCTAATTGAAGTTATTAAAAACTATGATAATATTTTAAACTTCGTCCATTTACCAGTTCAATCAGGAAGCAATCGTATTTTAAAATTAATGGGACGTCGTTATACAAGAGAGTCCTATAAAGAACTATATGATAAATTAAGAAGTATTCCTAATATAAGTATTACAACCGATATCATTGTAGGTTTTCCAGGAGAGACTGAAGAAGATTTTAATGATACCCTAGATCTTGTTAATTACTGTAAATACGATAGTGCCTTCACTTTCATTTACTCACCAAGAGAAAATACTCCTGCAAGTAGGCTTGAAGATAAAGTACCATTAGAAGAAAAAGAACAAAGATTATATAAATTAAACGAATTAATTAATAAATACTCAAAAGAATCTAATTTAAAAATGGTAGGTAATACTTATCTTGTTTTATGTGAAGGTTATAGTACTAAAGAAGGAATGCTATTTGGTTATACTGAAACTAATAAATTAGTAAACTTTAAAGGAAGTATAGATGCAATTGGTAAAATTGTTAAAGTTAAAATACTTGATGCTAAAAGTTTTAGTTTAGATGGTGAGATAGTTGAATAAAGAAATATTAGATAAAGTATCAGAGATTGTTGAATATATTAAAAATACACCTGATTATAAAGGATATTTAAAAACAAAAGAATTATTAGATAAAGATATAAAGTTAAAAGAACTAATTGAAAAAATAAAAAAGACTCAAAAGTTATTAGTTAAAACGAAAGATTTAAAACTTGAAAAAGAATTAGATAAATTAACTCAAGAATTAAATAGTAATCCTTTATATCTAGAATATAGTAATTACTTAAATGAAGTTAATAATATGTTATCAATCTTTGAAAATAAAATTAATAAATACTTTAATGATGTATTTAATTAAAGGGGGGTAAAATGAGTTCTAGTTATAAAAAAATCTTAAAGTTAGAAACTGAATTAGAAGATTTAGATATAGATAATGAAGATAAACGTGATAAAATTCTCTTGCAAATTTCTAATTTACTTGATAAAATCGACAATATGGAACTACTTGATTTATATTCAGAACCATATATTTTAAATGGATTTATCAATGTACCTCTTTACTTTAAGAAATATAAGTTAGATAAAAAGAAATTAAAAGAAGATAATTCTTATAAAGAAGAATTTAAGAAAGTTAGTTTATTAGTAGAAGAACTAAGAGATAAATGTGATAATGAAGAAGAATATTTATTTCTTTGTTATAAATGTGATGTTGATAATGTAGCATCTTACTTACTTAAACAGATGAGTAATGAAGATATTATGGAACTTGCTAATGAAACAGATGATTGGAATTATAAGTTATTTTTATTTGAAAATTTAAAAAAATAACTTTTCTTGTCCTTATAGTATAACGGATAGTACGGACCCCTCCTAAGGGTTAAATGTAGGTTCGATTCCTACTAGGGACGCCAGATTGTATATTTCCCTTATTTTATAAGGGTTTTATTATTTATAAAATAGATTTTACCTCTTATTTTTCTTGATTTTGGATAGCATTTTTTTAGAAATATTTGCAAAAAGTTCGCAAATAAATAATAATTAAAAAGGCAATTAGTCTCTCTGTTGCCTTTTTTCTAATAAATCAGGATTTCTTCCTGTAATAGTTGCTTTATAAGCATTGAAGTTATTATTTTCTTTTTTTACGGAAACTAAAGTATCGGCCGTTGAAACAATTCTTCCTTCTTTGGAGTTACTTCTACTAAATGAGATTTTTAGAAAATGATATCTTAAAGTCGATTTAATAATAAACTCTTTTATATTAGGTGGTAAGTTTTCTAATTTTTTTAAATTATTAATATCAATATCATTAAAATCTTTAGTAATTGCTCGAACGGGGAAAGGGTACATATGATGAATTATCCCATCAAGTATAATTCTAGCTTCATCTTGATCACTGAAGTATTCAGGAAACCAAGTAACCGCATTAATGGCCGCTTCAATTGGATGGGTAAATCCATGTCTATTCCTGAGTTTTTTAGTAAGACCCGAATTTTGCCAAGGAAGTTCATATAAATCATGAAACATAGCAATTAAGATAACAAGTCTTAAATTTAAATTATATTTAGTTTGTTTCTTTTTAGCAATTTTATAAGCTTCAATTGCATCATTTAAAATATGACGTCCAAGACTTACTTTTGCATGATGAGGATAAATACTACTATCTAATCTCTTTTTAAATTCAGGGTGATTAATAATTGGAGTAATAATACTTAAAAAGAATTCTTTATCATCAGAAGTTAAGTTATTTTCATCTAAAAACTTATTTAAATCTTGTTCTAGCATTTGAATCACCTCATTAATTATATAAGATAACTTAAGATTAATCAATTATTTTTAGAAAAGTAGTTGAATTTTTTAAAAAAATATATATAATATTACTTAGTTGTTCGCATAGTACAATGGATAGTATGGTTCCCTCCGAAGGAACAGATACAGGTTCGATTCCTGTTGTGAACACCATTAAAAAAATCCCCTTTTATAAGGGTTTTATTATGGAGGTGTGCATGAATTTTAGTGATGAAAAATATAAAATAGGATTATATAATTTAATAAATAGTAAGATAGTGAATGTTCATGATAAAACTGATTGTTTTTATTTATTAATAAGTAATGTAGACAGTAAAGATTTAGATAATTTACTTAATTTAATGGTTGATTTTAGTGATTTATCTAAGGAAGAATGCTATAAGTTACTTCAAAATAAAAAAATTCCTTATGCTCTTAAAAATAAATTCTTAGAATTAGCTTATAGATGTTTAGATTTAGGTATGCCTTTAGGTAATAATTTAGTAAATGGTTTTAATACCAGCAATTATTTAGCACATTCTTTAGAAGTTGCAAGGGTATCTTCGAATATTGCTAATAAGATGGGGTTAGATTCTGATAAAGCATTCCGAATGGGTTTATTACATGACTATGGGCGTAAATACGAACAAAACTTTAAACATGTAATAATTGGTTTTGAAAAATTATATGATTTAGGATACTTTGAAGAAGCAATTGGAGCGTTAACACACTCCTATATAAATGGTAATACTTATGCTATCTTTGAACCTTTAAATAAAGAAGCATTAGAATGTGATATTTATAAATTCCTTAAAACTTATGAATATACAGACTATGATAGAATCTTAAATCTTGCTGATTTGATGGCATCTGCAAATGGTGTTTTAGAACCAAGACTAAGAATTGAAGATATTGAAACTAGAAGAAAAATTACTAAAGAACAAAAAGAATACTTTTTAAATGAATTAGTTAAATTAATCAATTATACTTTAAAGATGATAGGTGAAGAAGAAAATATAGAAGATTTTAATGAAGCAAGTATAAAAATATATAAAAAAATAAAGTAAATCTCTTGAAGAATTCTCTTAATTTTGATAATATTAAAATAAGGAGAGTGTAAAGATGAATGAAGTATTAAGATTTAACTATAAAGGAATAGAATTATATGTCTTTGAAGAAAACAATAAATTTGTTTATTTAAAACAACAAGATAATAATGTAAGTCAAAATTTAACAAATGAAGAAAAAGAAGTAATTTCAAAAGTATTACTTCAAATAATGCCATCTCGTAATTTAAGTGATTTAGGTTATATTAAGTATAATCAAAAGAAATTTAGACATTTTTATGATTTAAGAACAGGATTTCATATTTTTTATGAAGGAGATAATTTTAAAACTCCTAATGATAAAGATTTATATAATTTAAATAGAGTATTTAACTATGAAAATGATTATGTTGCAGTTTATAGACATTTAAGTCAAGATGATAAAAGAAAGAATAGTATTAAAAGAATAGTTAGATTAGGTAGTTTAACTTTAGTTGTGTTAGTTAGTTTAACAGGTATTAAACTTGGAATTGAAAGATTGACGAGGGAAGATGAGATTGTTTTAAGTTCAGGAATTGTTCTTGATGAGGTATTTGCAGATTATAGTCCTAAACCTATTGAGGTTCAAGTTGAAGTAAATCAAAATAATGTTGATAATATTTCTAGAAGTATTCTTAATAATCTTAATTTAAATGAACCTTTAAAAAAATTATTCTTATCAGCACCTAAGTTTATTGAAGATATATCTCCTTATTTTAATACAGATAGATTGTCTAGTTTAAATAATTTTAAGATTAATTATATAGATAAAGAAGGACCTAATAATGCTAGAGCTACTTGGCAAGATATTCTTTTAGAAATGACTCTTTATAATACTAAAGGGTTAGAAACAGCCTCAGTTACCGATTTAACTCATGAATTTATTCATATCTTTAGTAAGGTTTCTAATTTATCACTTGGAAATAGTTTATATGAAGCAATTACTACTACTTTAAATAATGAATATTTTGGAGATTATGATACTGGTTATAGTTGGTTAAATAGATATACTAAACCTTTAATGGAATTATTAGGAAGAGAGACTCTTTTAACTTATTATGCTAATCCAAGTCCTAATATTTTAACAACAGCCTTATTGGAAATAAATCCAGATTTTAATATGGCTTATCGTTTCCTTAGTAATTTAGATACGTTTAATAATTTATGGAAAAATCATTATGATGCTAATTTTCAAGAGCAATATGGTGAATTAATGAATCAAGTAATAACGGAGTTAAGTAAAACTTTAGAAGTTTATTATGACTCTAAATATACCAATAATAATGAATCTAATTTAACTTGCTTATATCATATTAATAAAGAAAGAGCCATTTTAGAAATAGCAACTAATTCTAATCTTAGTCCTGAAACTATTGAAAATTTAAGAATGTATCCTGATATAGTTAGATTAGTTCAAGATACTAAAATATTTAATCAAGATGGAACAAGAATGATTATTAATATGCCAGATAATTTAGAAGTAGAAGAAAAATATTATACTAAAGAAGAGTTATTAACTGGAATTGATGGTTTGAAATATAATAGTATATTTGATATAGATTTACCTTTAACTGATAAAGGTTATAAAAAATTAAACTTTAGTGGGCATACAATTGACTATGAAGTACCAGGGGTTTATCAAAAAGTTTCCAAAAATAGTAGATAAAAATTAAAAAAAGTGATATATTAAGATTAGGAGGAAAGATTATGGAAAAAGCGAAAGTATATTTTACAAAAGAAATAACACCTGAAAGTGTTGTTAAGATGTATAAGTGTTTAAACAAGGAATTGAAAGGGAAGGTTGCTGTTAAGCTTCATTCCGGAGAAGAAGGGAATCAAAATTACTTAAGACCAGAGTTTGTCAAACCAATAGTTGATTACTTAAAGGCTTCGGTTGTTGAATGTAATACAGCCTATGATGGAGAAAGAGATACAACAGAAAAGCATCTTAAGTTAATGGAAAATCATGGATGGAGTAAGTATTTTGATGTTGATATCATGGATAGTCAAGAGGATATGGTATTAGAGATTCCCAATGGTAAAGTAATTAAAAAGAATTATGTTGGTAAAAATTTAGAAAATTATGATTCAATGCTTGTGTTATCACATTTTAAAGGACATCCAATGGGAGGTTATGGTGGAGCATTAAAGCAATTATCAATTGGCGTTGCTTCAAGTCGTGGTAAAAGATATATTCATTGCTGTGGCAATGATGGGTCTTATGAAGATATGTTTAAAGCCAACCAACTTATGTTTTTAGAGTCAATGGCAGATGCGGCTAGTTCCGTTACTAATTATTTCAAAGATAATATTTTATATATTAATGTTATGTGTAATATGTCAGTTGATTGTGATTGTTGTAATGTTGCAGAAGATCCTTGTATGGAAGATATCGGAATTCTTGCATCAACGGATCCGGTTGCAATTGATCAAGCATGTATTGATTTAGTTAAAAACTCTAATGACCTAGGACGTGATCATTTACTTGAAAGAATTAATTCAAGACAAGGACTTCATACAATTGAAGCAGCCGAAGCACTTGGAATTGGAACAAGAGACTACGAACTTATCAACGTTGATTAGTAGTCTTTTTTTTAGGAGAAATTTATGATAATTGAATATGAAGATAAATATCAAGAAGAAGTTAAAGATTTACTTTATGAATTACAAGTTTATATCGCATCGTGTGATAAAGAAAAGTTTAATATAGTAACCTCTGAATATCGAGAATTATATTTCAAAAAAACTATTAAAGAACTAAATAAAGAAAATGGGAAAATGTTTTTATTAAAAGTTGATGAGAAAATAGTTGGACTTATTGCTGGTATCATATTAGAAAGTATCGATACTTATGATTTTAAAGCACCTAGAAGAGGAAGAATAACGGAACTTATTGTAAATCATGAATATCAGAAAAAAGGCTATGGCAAAATGCTTTTAGATTATATGGAAAATTATTTAAAAGAAGTAGGGTGTAAAAATATTTTAATTGAAGTTTTTGGTTATAATACGAATGCTCTTAATTTCTATGAAAAGAGTGATTATCATATTAGATTATATGATGTTTCTAAAAATATAAAATAACTACCAATTTGATAGTTATTTATTTGTATAATCTTTAATTTTTAAGTATGATTCAAGAAGTATTTCTTCAATATCTTTCTTAGAGTTAGCAGGAGAGGTACTAGGTAAAGGAATGGCTTCAATCTTAGTTTTCGGATAAATATATTTTTGATATAAAGTATAAGCTTTCGTTCCCGTTGTAAAAATTGCTTCAATTTCGGAATTTTCTAAAATTTCACTTAAATCATTAGGAATAACATTTTTAATAGTAGAATCACTTGATGCTTCTATATCACATTCTTTAATAACATCAAATAAAGCTATCTTATGTTTTAATAAGAATTCTTTTTTATCAGTTATTTCCTCATTATAAACTTTAGATAAAGTTAACCAAAACCTATTTCTTGGATGAGCATAGTAAAAATTTTCTTCTCTTGATTTAACGGACGGGATACTACCTAAAATTAAAACTTTGGAATTTTGATTATAAATAGGTTCTAAAGTATGATAAACTTTCATAAAATCACCAAGTTAAGTATAAACTTTTCTTTAGGAAGTGTCAACTTTTATGTAATTTTTGTGAAAATGCTTGCATATAATTTGCAAGTATCATATAATTAATGATATCTGTGTGATTAGGAAGGTGATTTAAATGCTTAAATTATTTAATATTAAAAAAGACTATAATTTAAATGAAAAAGATGTTGTTCATGCTCTAAAGGAAGTTAGTATCAATTTTAGAGAAAGTGAGTTTGTTTCTATCTTAGGTCCATCAGGTTGTGGTAAGACAACACTTTTAAATATTGTTGGAGGCTTAGATAATTATACAGATGGAGATTTGATTATTAATAATAAATCAACCAAAAAGTTTAAAGATAGTGATTGGGATAGTTATAGAAATCATAAGATTGGTTTTGTTTTTCAAAGTTATAACTTAATTTCCCACCAAAGTGTCCTTGCTAATGTTGAACTTGCTTTAACACTCTCTGGTGTAAGTAAAAAAGAAAGACGCAAAAGAGCAATTGAGGCGTTAGAAGAAGTTGGGTTACATGATCAAATTTACAAAAGACCAAATCAACTATCAGGTGGCCAAATGCAAAGAGTTGCCATTGCAAGAGCCCTAGTTAATAATCCAGATATTATTTTAGCTGATGAACCAACAGGAGCACTAGATTCTAAAACAAGTGTTCAAATAATGAATATCTTAAAAAATATTTCGAAAGATAAACTAATTATCATGGTTACTCACAATGAAGAATTAGCAGAAAGTTATTCAACAAGAGTAATTAAACTATTAGATGGAAGTATTATAAGTGATTCTAATCCTTATGAAGAGTCTGAAGAAGACAAAGGAAATCTTAGTAATTCTAAAACTTCGATGAGTTTCTTAACTGCTTTATCTTTAAGTTTTAATAATTTATTAACCAAAAAAGGAAGAACTATTTTAACAAGTTTTGCAGGTTCGATTGGTATAATTGGAATTGCTTTAATTCTTTCTTTATCAAGTGGAGTTAATAATTATATTGATAAAGTAGAAGAAGATGCTTTATCAAGTTATCCTTTAATGGTTGAAAAAAAATACCATTGATGTTTCGGAACTTATGAATTCATTCATGGGTATAAGTGATAATAAAGAGGAACATGAAAAAGATAAAATTTATTCCAATGATATCTTAGTTGATATGTTAAGTACGATGACTAAAGGTTTACAAACTAATAATTTAAAAGAATTTAAAACTTTTATTGATAATAACGAAAGGCTTAAAGATTTAACTTTAAATATTCAATATAAATATAATGTTAGCCTTAATATCTTTAAAGAAGAAAAAGATAAAGTAATTCAAGTTAATCCAAGTAATATCTTTACATCAATGATGGGAGCAGGTGGAGAACAAAGTCAAAATATGGCAACCATGGCTGAAATGACAGGATACCAAGTTTTCACGGAGATGCTTGATAATGATGAACTTCTAAAAAGACAATATGACCTACTTGCAGGTTCTTGGCCTAAAAATGAAAATGAAGTTGTTTTAATTGTAACTGAGGATAATGAAATAAGTGATTATATTTTATATACTTTAGGTATCAAAGACCAAGATGAACTTAAAGAGATTATGCAAAAAGTACAAATGGGTAAGGAAGTTGAAACTAAGTCAAGTAGTTATACATATGATGATTTATTAAACTTAGAATATAAATTAGTTTTACCAACGGATATGTATAAAAAAGTAGGTAATATTTATACTCCAATTCAAACTGAAGAAGATATAAAGAATGTTGTTTCTAAGGGAATGGATTTAAAAGTAGTTGGTATTATAAGAGGAAATGAAGAAGCAACTTCAACTTCTATAAATGGTAGTATTGGTTATAAATCTGAATTAATTGATAAGATGATTAATTTAATCAATGAAAGTGAAATTGTTAAAGAACAGAAAGCAAATCCTGATACAAATATCTTCACAGGTCAACCATTTGATGCTTTAAGTTCTTATGATAAAAACTTAGATACTTTAAATGTCTATGACTTTGAAAGACCAAGTGGAATCGCTTTTTATGCAAAAGATTTTGATAGTAAAGAAGAAATAATTGATATAATTGATGATTATAATAAAAAAGAAAGAGATAATAAAAGAGAAGAAAATGTTATTAGATATACTGATGTTGTTGGAACAATGATTGGAAGTGTTTCTTCAATTGTTAACACGATTAGTTATGTACTAATTGCCTTTGTTACTATATCTTTAATTGTATCTAGTATTATGATTGGTATTATTACTTATATAAGTGTAATTGAAAGAACTAAAGAAATTGGTATCTTAAGAGCAATTGGTGCTAGTAAAAAAGATGTTTCAAGAGTTTTCAATGCTGAAACAGTTATAATTGGTTTTTCAGCTGGTTTAATGGGAATTATCGTTACAGCGCTTCTTAATATTCCAATCAATATAGTTATTAAGAACATAACTGGTATAAGTGGAATTGCAAGTCTACCTATTATAGGTGCTATCATATTAATTATTATAAGTATTATCTTAACTTTAATTGCTGGTTTAATTCCAGCTCGGGTTGCAAGTAAGAAAGACCCGGTTGAAGCTTTAAGAGTTGAATAAAGAATCATTTTGGTTCTTTTTTCTTTACGTAAACTAGTAATTTTTATTTAAAAAACTATTGTATCTTATTTCTATTTATTATAAAATGTAGATAGTAAAGGATGGTAGTTATGAAAGATAAAAGAGTTATTATAGTTATAATTATAGTGTTATCATTAGTTTTAGGTTTTTCTATATATTTTGTTTTTACTAATGTAAATAATTCTAAGAATATGAATGAAAATAATCAAGGAAACAACGAAGTAAGTAATGAATTAATAACTACAGATACTTTGTTTTTGTGTAAATCTGATACAGAAGATTATGTTGGAAATGATGGAAATATTGAATTTGTAAAAGCAAGTGATAAAAAATATGAGAATGAAGTTTGTAATGGTGAGTTTGCTGGCAAATATGTTTGTGAAAATGAATATTGTGGTTCTTCAACAGGAGGACAATTTTGGGGTGGATATAGAAATTATGAAAAAGGAATAGCAGCAATTCATGATGCAAATGAAGAAACTCCTTTTGGTAATACTTTCTTATATGATTTTAAAAATAATAAAAAATTAACTGATGATTTAGGATTTACTATGACAATTTATACAAAAAATAAAAACAATAAGGAGTATTTCTTGGTAGAAAAAGAAGAAGAGTCTGGAGTAATAGATAATAATGGTAAAATATTGATTGATTTTAAATATGATAATGTTGGTTTTGATATGGTTTCTCTTGAAAATAATTCACGTGATATCTTACTTGCAAACAAAGGAATAATATTCTTAAGATTAAAAGATAAATTAGGAATATATGATTTAGAACAAGAGAAACTAATTACAAACATGAATTTAGATAAAATAGGTTATTATAGTTATAATGGAGAATATGTAACACCTTTATTATCAGAGTTATTTTCACAAGTTGATAATTATAACTTAAATCAAATATATGTTGAAGAAGATAATGTAGGTAAAATAATAAATTATAAAACAGGAGAAGTAGTAAAAACTTTAGACAAAACATATGATTTTGTATTACCTTTAGATAATGAATTAATTTTAGTATATGAAAATAAGATAACGGATATTTTAGACAAAAATAATAAAAGTGTTTTAAAAGAAAAAATCCAAGGAGAAGCTAATTTTAATTGGGATTATGATGGTGGGTTTGAATTAAAAGAAAATGATTTTAAGAATTTAGTTATTACTATTAAAGATAAAAATTATGAATTTAATATTGAAAATAGAAAATTAAGTGAAAAAAATAATTAAAAGTACTTGAAAATTTATTTAAATATGATACAATTATATTAAGAAAAGCAAATATATAAATTATATTTTTGAAGTTCCTTGACAATTTAAGAAAATAATTGTATAATATTTGTAATTCTTATAAAGAAGGTTTTAAGGTATATTTAAATAAAAATACCATAAAATAAAAAAGAGATGCAACCTAATTTGCGCGTTAGGTGCAGTCTCCAAAAAAATTTGGGTAGCACCTTAAACTTCAAAATCGAAGTTAGGTGCTTTTATTTTTTCTTAAAGATGACCGCGATGGCCACAATTGTGTACAGCATCGCGACCAATATTAAGAATGTAAATACTAGGTATTCCACCTTAATATTGTGAGACTTATTTTGAAACAAATATATAGCCTGCTCATCTTATCACCTCCTAAACTATATACTTACTTAGTAAGAATATAAGTAAGACAATATTAGTATGGAGGCTAACACCTAAACTTACTAGGTTACTTCTCTAAAATTAATTATATTACAATATAACATCTAAGTCAATAATATTAAATAAAAAATGTAAAAAAATATTTCATATGAGGTAAATTAAAAAATTAAAAATATTCAAAAAACACTTGCAAAAAAATTAAAATATGATATAATTATCTTAAGAGATGTAACTTAATTTGGGTAGTTAGGTGTAGTCTCTATGTTTGTGGCGAAGTAATACCAAAACTTCAAATATGAAGTTAGGTGCTATTTCTTTAAAATGACAGCAATGTTATAACTCAGGTTATAACGGAATAGGAAAACTTTAAAAAAGTTTTCTTATTTTTTTAAATTTCTTTAGGAATTTTAATAGTTTAGTGATATAATAGTAATGTTTATAAAGGAGGTCTTTTTATGTTTGAAAGTTTAGGAGATAGATTACAAAAAGTTTTACATAAAGCAAGAGGGTATGGGAAGATTACAGAAGATAACATAAGTGAGATGGTTAAAGAAGTAAGAATTGCTTTACTTGAAGCTGATGTTAATTATAAAGTTGTGAAAGAGTTTACTAATAAAGTTCGAGAAAAAGCCTTAGGAGAGGAAGTAGCAAGTAGCCTAAAACCGGGTGAGGTTTTTGTAAAAATTGTAAGTGATGAATTAACTGAGTTATTAGGTGGAGAAAGTAAAGATATTAACACAACTGGAAATCCTGCCGTTTTAATGTTAGTAGGACTTCAAGGAAGTGGTAAAACAACGACGATTGGAAAACTTGGAAATTTACTTAGAAAAAAATATCATAAGAAACCATTGTTTGTTGCTTGTGATGTTTATCGTCCAGCAGCGATTGATCAATTAAAACAAATTGGGAAAGAACTTGGAATTGAAGTCTTTGAAAAAGGTTTGAATAATCCAGTTGAAACTTCTAAAGAAGCAATTAACTATGCTAAAGAAAATGGTTATGATTATGTTCTAATCGATACTGCTGGTCGTTTACATATTGATTCAGAATTAATGGATGAATTAGTAAATATTAAAGAAGAAGTTAATCCAGATGAGATAATGCTAGTAATTGATGCTATGATGGGACAAGATGCTATCAATGTTATAACTGGTTTTAATGAAGCAATCTCTTTAACCGGAGTTATCCTAACCAAACTTGATGGAGATACTCGTGGTGGTGTAGCCTTATCGGTTCGCCATTTAACAAATGTTCCAATTAAATTCATGGGAACAAGTGAAAAAATGGATGGGCTTGAAGAATTTGATCCTAAGAGGATGTCCGGAAGAATTCTAGGCATGGGCGATATCGTTTCTTTAGTCGAAAAAGCAACGGAAGCAATTGATGAAGAAGAAGCAACTAATTCGATAAAAAAACTTCAAAGAGGAAAATATGATTTAGAAGATTTCTTAAGTCAAATGAAACAAATCAAAAAATTAGGACCTTTAGAAAATCTAATTAAATTAATTCCCGGGGCTAGTAAAATGGGACTTAACAAAGTTAAAATTGATCCAAAACAAATGGCTCATATTGAAGCTATCATTTTATCCATGACTAAAGAAGAAAGAACTAATCCAAGTATTATTAAGGCAAGTAGAAAAACAAGAATTGCTAAAGGTTCAGGAACTTCAGTTATGGAAGTTAATAAATTACTTGAACAATTTGAAAACTATAAAAAGATGATGAAAAGTGTCATGAATGGTAATATGAAACTACCATTTTAAGGGGGATATATGGAAATAGAACTAAAAAACTTAGAAGTAAAAGTTGAAGATAAAAGTGTTTTAAAAGATTTCAATTTAAAAATTCATGAAGGAGAAATTCATGCTATCATGGGCCCCAATGGAGTTGGAAAATCAACCTTATCCAAAGTCATCATGGGTTATCCTAACTACGAGGTAGTCAATGGAGATATTTTAGTAGATGGAAAATCTATCTTAAAATTAGAAATAAACGAAAGAAGTAAACTAGGAATCTTCTTAGTTTATCAAAATCCTATTGCAATAGATGGAGTATCTTTTCGTGAAGTAATTAAAGCAAGTGTTGATAATGGAAAGAGTTTATATGAGTTTGTGAAAGACCTTGAAAATAATGCTGATAAACTTTTGATGGATAAAAAAAACTTACACCGTGACTTTAACGTTGGTTTTTCAGGTGGTGAACGGAAGAAAAATGAAATCCTTTGGCTTTTAATGTTAAAACCTAAATTTATAATTCTTGATGAATTAGACTCAGGACTTGATGTTGATAGTTTAAAAGTTGTTACAGATACCCTAAATAAATACTTAGAAGAAAATCCTAAAACAAGTCTTATGATAATAACCCATTATACAAGAATACTAGACTACTTAAAACCTGAATTTGTTCATATGTTTAAAGATGGTAAGATTATTCAAAGTGGAGATTTTAAACTAGCTAAATTAATTGAAAAATTTGGTTATAATCAGACATTTGATATAAATGAGGAAATAATAAATGAATAAAATATATATAGATACTACTAATTATGAATTAATAATAAAAGATAATGAAACTTACTTTTTAGAAAGTAGTAAAGATATTATTAATTTAAATATTATAGTAGAAGAAAATATAAATAGTAAAGTTATCTATATGGTAAAAGATAGTAATATTAATTTAAGTTTAGAACTAAAAGAAAATAGTAATTTAATTATCAATACATTAGGAATAAATTCTAGTATATCTAGTTTAATTAATTTAGATAAAAATACTAATTTAAGATTTATTGAAAGTATAATATCGAATATTGATACTATTAATAAAATAAAAATTAATCATTTAGGAGAATCTAGTAAATCTACTTATATTAATAATGGAATTAATTTAGGAAATAATAAATTTTATTTTGAAGTAGATGGGGTAATTACAAATAATGCTAAAGAATCTTTCTTAGAAGAAGATAGTTTAATTATTAATATTGAGGATGGAGATAGTAAAATAATACCTAACTTAATTGTTGATAATCATGATGTCGTTGCTAATCATGCAGCCTTTATTGGTAAATTTAGTGATGAAGATATTTGGTATTTAGAGTCTCGTGGTATAGCTAAGAAAGAAATTAATGAAATTTTAATAAAAGCAACTTTATTTAAAGGAGTAGAAGAAAAAGATAACTTTATGAAATTTTTAGAAAATAATAAATGGAGGTGATAAAATGAATAGGGAAGATTTCTTGATGTTTGAAAACAATAAAGACTTAATTTACTTTGATAATGGAGCAACAACCTTTAAACCAAAAAAAGTTATCCACAAAATTGTGGATTATTATTCAAAGTATACAGCAAATGCGCATCGGGGAGACTATGATATTAGTTTAAAAGTTGATGATGAATATGAAAGTACAAGAGAAGTTGTTCGAAAATTTATAAATGCGAAAAACACATCTGAAATAATCTTCACGAAAGGAACAACCGATAGTATGAACATGATAGTATTTGGTTTTATGAAATATTATCTAAAAAAAGATGATGAAGTTTTAATAACCAAAACCGAACATGCAAGTAACGTGTTACCTTGGTTTGAACTTGAAAAAGAATTAGGAATAGTTGTTAAGTTTATTCCTTTAACAAGTGATTATAAAGTAACTTTAGATAATTTAAAAAAAGTTGTAACATCTAAAACCAAAGTAATTTCCTTAGCCCATGTAACTAATGTAATAGGTGATATAAGACCAATTAAAGAAATAAGCGAGTATGCTCACTCAAATGATATCAAGATAGTTGTTGATGGAGCCCAAAGCGTACCACATCTAAAAACTGATGTAGAAGACTCGGACATTGACTTCTTAGCCTTCTCAGCTCATAAAATGTTAGGTCCAACGGGAGTTGGAGTTTTATATGGAAAACAAGATTTACTTGAAGTTATGCATCCTTTAAACTATGGAGGAGGAATGAATAGTTTCTTTGAAAGTACTAAAGAGTTGGAATATAAAGAATTACCTTTAAGACTAGAAGCGGGAACGCAAAATATTGCAGGTGTCTTGGGACTTAAAGAGGCAATTTTATATTTAGAAAATATAGGTATGGATAAAATCCATGAATATGAAGTTACCTTAAAAAAATATTTACTTGAAAAATTAAAAGATATTGATAACGTAGAAGTTTATAATCCTCTAAGTGAATCTGGAATTGTAATCTTTAACTTAAAAGATATATTTGCAGAAGATACATCAAGATATTTAAATCACTATAATATCTGTGTAAGAGCTGGTAACCATTGTAGTAAAATGGTTAAAGATGAAATTGAAGTTAAAAATACATGTCGAATTAGTCTATATTTATATAATACCAAAGAAGAAATAGACAAATTAATTGAAGTTTTAAAAAATAGTAAAAATATATATGATATTATTTTATAAATAGAATAGGAGTAATATGGATAATAATTTAAGAAGAGAAATAATAGTAGATAATGCAAGTAATCCTTTTCATAAAGAAACTAAGGGAGACGATTTTATAAAAGCCAATACCCATAACGAATCTTGTATTGATAACATTAATCTATATGTAAAAATTCAAGATGACAAAATAATTGATGCTTATTTTGATGGGGAAGCCTGTGCTATTACTACAAGTGCAACTAGTATAATGCTAAAAAATATAATTGGAAAAAGAGTAGATGAAGCAAGAAAGATTATGATTGAGTACTATAAAATGATAAATGAAGAAGAGTATAACGAAGAAGAATTAGGAGAACTAAATGCTTACTCCGATATCTCAAAACAAGCAAGCAGAAAAAAATGTGCCATTTTACCTTTCCAAACTTTAGAAAAAACATTTAAAATATATGAAAAATAAAATAGCAATAGTTTAATTATTATTGCTATTTTCATCTTTTATAGAATTAAGCGTTTCTTTTACAAAAAGAGGTAAAAGTTTTTTTATTAAATCTGGATTATCAAATTCAATTAACTTATTATTATCTTTATTAAGTCTTAATATTTTAAAATCATTACTATCTTGATTGTTTACAAAATAATAATAAATATTATCTTCATAAGTAGTCTTACTAGTTACAATATATTCAATATCATTATCTAAAGTAACTAAATCTTTAACTTCTATATTCATAAGTATTCCCCTTTCATTTATAAGATTATAATATAAAATTATATGATTGTAAATAATATTTTGAAAAATAATAAATTAGATTAATGATTGTTATTGATTAATCATAAAATTTATTGTATAATACTTATATCGTAGTGGAGGAAGATTATGAAATTTTTGAAAAGAAATAAAGTTTTAATATTGGTTGTTCTTATATTTTTAGGACTAGTAGTAGTTGTTGCAGAAGTTAAGAATTTATTAGTACCAGATGAAGGAAAAGCTGCTTATGGTAATCGACTTGATGGAATTGAAGAGCATAAAATTAAAGATAATTTTTATGAAGAGATGGAAATTAAATTAAAAGAAGATACGAAAGTTAAAGATGTTAGTCATAAACTTCATGGAAAAATAATTAACCTTATTATAACTGTAACTGATGAAACTACTATAGAAGATGCTAAAAAGATTGCTAATAGTACAGTACCTATGTTTGATGAAGATGATTTAAAATTTTATTCCTTACAAGTATATGTTAAGAAAGATAATTCGCTTTTAAATAATTTTCCAATTATAGGATATAAAGGAACATCTACTAAAGAATTAGTATTTACAAAAGATAGAGAAATAACAAAAGAAGAAGAGGAAAAGACTAATGAAGAATAAAAAAAAGTTAATAATATTTATATTACTAGTTGCTATAGTTGTCTTTGTTGCTTTATTTTTCATTTATTATTATCGAGAATCTAGTTTACTTACCTCTGATGATAAAAAATGGATAAGTGAAAATGGTACGAAAGTTATTGATGTAGATGTATTAAATGATGTTGCCGTTTATGGAATGGATGGTAAAGGTATTATCTTTGATTTCTTAGATTATGTAACAGATGAAACAGAATTGCAATTTAATAAAGTACCTTATTTAAAAGATGAAAAAGTAAGTGATGATGCTTATAAATTTGAGTTTATTGATGGAAGTACTAATTTAAAAACTAATCAATTATTAATTTTTGAAGATAATTATGTAGCTGTATCAAAAGATAAAAGTTTAAAGATTAACAGGATAACTGATTTTTCAGATTATACAATTGGAGTAATAGATAAAGAAGAATCTAATATAAGTTATTATTTAAAGAGTGCTGATAATATAAAATATAATACTTATACTGATATGGATAAGTTATTTAAATCTTTAGATGATGGGGAAAATAATTTAATAATTGTTCCTAATATGATGTCTTTAGAGCATACAATTAGTAGTGATTCTTATTATTTAAATTATTTCTTTACAGATATTACCAAGAAGATGGTTTTAACTCTTGATGAAAAAAATATAGAGTTAAATAATATCATAAAAAAATACTTTGATAGTTATATGAATACAAAGTATGTTGATAATTATAACAAATTATTACTTGATTATTATGTTGAAGAAAGAGATATTAATGATAAAACAAGAGCTGATTTATTAAGTAAAACTTATGTCTATGGATATGTTGAAAATGCACCTTATGAAATAACTAAAGGCTCTAAGTTAGCGGGAATTAGTGCTGAATATATTAATAGATTAGTCCGTCTTACAGATATAGATTTTTCTTATAAAAAATATAATAATTTAGAAGACTTGAATCAAGCGATTAATAAAGGAGAAGTTGATATTTACTTTGATTATATAGGTAACTCTAATAGTAAATATTTAAAAACTGTTTCAACTTTTATAGAGAATTATGTTGTCTTAGGAAGAACTAAGGATGACTATGTAATATCTTCATTTGAAGGATTAAAGGGAAATAACGTTTATATGCTTCCAAATAATAAATACTTAGAAAATTATATTAAATCAGGAGCAATGGTCAATGTTAATTTAGTTGATGATATAAAACATCTTGTTAAAAATGCTAATGAAAAAGGTGGATTAATTGTTCTTGATAAAGAAGTATATTCTTATTATCGAAATTCCGAATTAAAAGATTATGAAGTAGTTTATTCTGATATTATGAGTAGTGATTATTCATTTATGGTTAAAAGTGATAATACTTCCTTCTATACTTTATTTAACTATGTAATTAATACTAATTCTTATTATAAGTATCGTAATAGTGGATTAAATAATTTAGATGTTTCAATATTCGAAAATTCTAGTTTTGAAGAGATGTATTTATTAATTTTAGGAATTATCTTAATACCAATTTTAGTTGCGGTTATAGTCTTTGTAATGATTAAGAATCGTCATAAATTAAAATTAGTTAGAAAAGAAGATCGAAAGAAATATACAGATATGTTAACATCTCTTAAGAATCGAAATTATTTAAATTTACAAATAGATTCATGGAATTTAAATAAAGTTTATCCACAAGCAATTGTTGTTGTTGATTTGAATAGTTTAAAATATATAAATGATAACTATGGAAGAGAAAAGGGAGATAGTTTAATTATTAAGGCTGCTTCAATCTTAGTTAATACTCAACTTGAAAATACCGAGATTATCAGAAGTGATGGAACTGAGTTTATCATTTATTTAGTTGGTTATAGTGAAGAGCAAGTGGAAGTATACTTAAAGAAATTAAGAAAAGAGTTAGCTGAACTTCCATATGGCTTTGGAGCATCAGTTGGTTCTAGTATGATATTTGATAATATTAAGACAATCGATGATGCAATTAATGAAGCAATGATAGATATGCAAAGTGATAAAGAGAGTCTACGTTAATGGAAAAATTTAAAAATTATCTAAAAAGAATTATTAAGTTAGTAAATAGAGATGAAATGAATATTTTACCGGGACATTTAGCCTTTAACATTGTGTTAATGATTGTTCCGGTTTTCTCTCTAATCGGCGTATTAGGATCAAATCTTGATTTAAATAGAATCTTAGCATCTCTTGATACAAGTATTCCGGATGCTGTTATGGATATAATCACATCGGCTGTTAATATCAAAAGTACTAATTTTAATTTAATATTATTTATAATATTTTCGCTTTGGATTGCATCAAGTGGTTCCCGTGCTATTATGTCAGCCAGTGACTTGTTATTTAAAATAAAAGGAATTAAAGGAATAAAAAGATACTTAAAATCATTTTTAATGGTAATATTTCTCTTTATTCTAATTGGTTTTATTATAGTTGTTCCAATATTTGGAGATTATATAATTAATTTACTATCAGATATATTCGGTAAAAGTATCTTTCTAACTAATTTATATCATATCTTAAAATATCCAACTTCGATTATCTTAATGTTCTTTTTAATAAAAGTACTCTATATGATATCTTTAAGTATTAAGATTAATCCAAGATACTTCAATAATGGTTCTTGGTTTACAACTATATCTTGGTTTATTTTAACTAGAATTTATTCTTTTCATTTAAATAACTTTAGTTCTTATAATCTTTATTATGGAAGTCTATCTAATATTTTAATATTACTTGTT
>CANRHS010000011.1 GCA_947630495.1 uncultured Bacilli bacterium
ATATTGTTTGTTATTAATAATTAGTTATGTAGTAATAGATATATTTAATTTAATGTTAGTTAATAAAAGAGATTTACTTACTAATTCTAAGGCTTATTATAAAACAGTTGGATTAACAATAATACTTGGAGGACTTATTTATTACTTATACTTAATGAGAGTAGATAATGCATTTTTAGATATGGAAATATTTAAGAATTTTGTTTGGTTACTTATTATAATCTATTTTATTAAGAAATTAAATCTATTAAGTATTAAGTTTAAAGAAGAAGAGAAAACTAGTTTTGAAGATCGATATAAAGAATATATTATAGTTAATTATGCTAAGTTTAAAAATAAATATAGTTATTTAATTAAGAGTAATAAAGAAATAGAAAATATTATTTATAGTTTCTTAATTTATGAAAGTTATTTACATGGTGTTATTTATTATGGAATTAGAAATATTAAAAATAATATATTTAGAAATAATAGTAAATATGGAATTTTAAATTTAGAAAGTGATCATTATATAAGTGATGAAGAAGCTATTGTTATCTTAAAAGAAAGATTAGAAAGTAAATATAAAAGAATTAAGAAAAGTGATGATTTAATTAAGAAATTAATTAATGATAAATATAAAGAATCAAGAGATTATAAAGAAATAATTAAAATATATAATATAATAGATGAGTTTAATAAAGAAAAATAGAAAATAATATTACAAATTTGTCTAAAAGTATTGAAATTTAATAAATTTTATAGTATATTAGTATTGCATTTAAGAAAATGTTTCTCGCTTCTGGGTGGCTAGCGAGTAATAAGTAATCCCAGTCGACAATATTTCTCGCTTCTGGGTGGTGCGAGTAATAAGTAATCCCAGTCGAAAATATTTTAGGAAAAAGCAGATTTATCTGTTTTTTTCTTGTATTTAAGAGTATTTTATTATATAATACATATAGATTTGGAGGAATTAGAATGCAAGATAAATTAACGAAGGAAGAAGTATTACATGTTCTTGATTTAGCAAGACTAGATGCTACAGATGAAGAGATTGAGAAGTATAGATGTGAATTAAAAGTTATGATTGATGAAATAGATAAGATTAAAGAATTAGATGACTTTGATGAAGATTTATTAATAGCACCTTGGGTAAATGATGCTAGTTATAGAAGTGATATAGAAATTAAAAATGGAGATATTTTAAAAAATGTTCCTAATAAAAAAGGAAATTTTATAGCAGTTGATGTTGAGGTGTTAAAAGATGAGTAATTATTTAGATTTAAGTATAAATGAAATTCATGAATTGTTAGTTAAGGGTAAAATTAAACCAATTGATTTGGTTGAAGAAAGTTTCAAAAAGATTGATAATAATAAATTAAATGCTTTTATAACCCTTGATTTAGAAGGAGCAAGAAAAAGAGCAATTGAACTTGGGGAGATGGAAGTGCCTCAGGATAATTTATTATTTGGACTTCCGATTGCGATTAAAGATAATATCATGGTTGATGGGTTAAGATGTACATGTGCATCTCATATGTTAGAAAACTTTATTAGTATATATGATGCAAGTGTTATAGAACTTATTAAAAATGCAGGGATGATTATAATTGGGAAAACCAATATGGATGAGTTTGCTATGGGTTCAACAAGTGAAACTAGTTACTTTAAGGCTCCAATTAATCCATGGAATAAAGATAAAGTACCAGGTGGTTCATCAGGAGGGTCAGCCGTTTCTGTTGCAGCCGGCTATACTCCATTTGCCCTTGGAAGTGATACTGGAGGATCTATTAGACAACCTGCATCTTTTAATGGCATTGTTGGAATGAAACCAACTTATGGAAGAGTATCCCGTTTTGGCTTAGTTGCCTTTGCATCAAGTCTAGACCAAATAGGACCAATGACAAGAACAGTCTATGAAAATGCCTTACTTTTAAATTTAATTAGTAAAAAGGATTTAAAAGATATGACTAGTTTTGAAACTGATGAAGATTTTACAAGATTAATTGGAAAAGATATTAAAGATATGAAAATAGCAATTCCTAATTACTTTGTGTCAGATGTTGTTGAAAAAGAGGTTTTAGAAGTATTTGAAAATGTGGTAGATACTTTAAAGAAAGCCGGATGTAAGGTCGAATTAGTTGATGTTAAACATATTGATAAGGCACCTATTTTATATCAAATAATAGCCATGGGAGAAGCAAGTAGTAACTTAGCAAGATTTGATGGAATTAGATATGGTTTATCTTTAAAAGAAGATACTCTTGAAGATTTATACAAGAAAACAAGAAGTGAAGGATTTGGAAGGGAAGTTAAAAGAAGAATCATGGTAGGTTCATTCATCTTAAGTGGAGAAAATGCTAAGATTTATTATAATAAAGCCTTAGAAATTCGGGATGATTTAAAGAAAAGTTTTGATAAAATCTTCTCTAGTTATGATTTAGTAATTGGACCAACTAGTAGTAGACCTGCCTACGATGTTGGGTTAAATAATGATGATCCATTAAGGTCTTTTATGGATGATATTTTGGTAATGCATGCAAATATGGGAGGATTTCCAGCAATATCCGTTCCAATGGGAATGATTACTGAACTTCCAATTGGTATGCAAATCATGGGTAAAGGTATGGATGAAGCAAAGATATATCAACTTGCAGCATATATTGAAAAAGAATTAGGAGGCAAACATGAGTGATTATAAAAAAACAATTGGAATTGAAGTCCATGTTGAATTAAAAACGAAAGAAAAATTATTCTCGCCATCTCTTAATTTATATGGTAATCTTGCTAATAGCAATTGTAATATAATTGATCTTGGATATCCGGGAGTTTTACCAGTTTTAAATTATGAAGCAGTTGCTCTTGCAATTCGAGCAGCAACAGTTTTGAACTGTAAAATTCGAAAAAAGCAACATTTTGATCGTAAGAATTATTTTTATCCTGATAATCCTAAAAACTTTCAAATAACTGAAGAGAGAACTCCGATTGGGTATGACGGGTATGTTGAAATAGATGATGATGGAGAAAAAAAGAAAATAGAAATCTTGGAAATGCATATTGAAGAAGATACTTGTAAAAGTATTCATTCAAAAGAGAGAACTTTATTAGACTTTAATCGAGCAGGAGTACCTTTAGTTGAAATCGTTACGAAACCTTGTATTCATACCAGTCGTGAAGCAACTTTATATCTAGAAAAACTTCGGGAATTACTTCTTTATGCTAATGTCTCTGATTGTAAAATTGAAGAAGGTTCCATGCGATGTGATGCAAATATTTCAATTAGTAAGAATGATGAACTAGGAACAAAAGTTGAAGTAAAAAATATAGGTTCAATTACAAATGTTGGACTTGCAATTGACTATGAAGCTAAACGTCAAGAAGAATTACTCTCACAAGGAGAAACTTTAAGAGAAGAAACAAGAAGATATGATGCTAAAGCTGATAAAACAATTCTAATGCGGGTAAAAGAAACAGGAAACGATTACCGTTACTTTCCAGAACCTGATATTCCTTATGTAATTCTAACTGATGAAGAAATTAAGAAAGTTCAAAGTGAAATACCCGTTCTTGCTCATGTTAGAAGAAAAAGATATCTTGACTCGGGAATTAGTTTATTAAATGCTAATAAATTAATTGCTAATAAAGAATTATCGGATTATTTAGAAAAAGTAGATACTAATTTAAAAACGGCATCTAATTTATTACTTGGTGATATAAGTGCTTATCTAAATAAAAAGAATATGTCTATCTTTGATAGTAAATTAACTTATGATAAATTTAAAGATTTAGTTTTAAAACTTGATGATGGAGTTATTAGTAATAAAAACTTTAAAGATATAGTAAGTGATATTATGGAAAGAGATATTGATATTGATAGTCTCTTAAAAGAAAAAGGTATTGAAAATGTTGTTGATAATGATGTTGTTTTAAAACTTATTAATAAAGTCTTAACTGATAATCCGAAAGTAGTAACAGATTATTTAGAAGGGAACGAACGTTCTTTAAAATTCTTAATGGGACAAGTTATGAAAGAAAGTAGAGGAAGTGTTAATCCAAAACTAGCAAATGACTTATTAATTAAAACATTAGATGAGAGGAAATAATGGGAGAAGAATATAATAATTTTTTAAATAATTTAAAAAGTAAATATCATGATGCTTATTTAGCCCTGGCAACCAAAGAAGAATTAGCAGAATTTATTAGATTATTTGTTGCAGGTTCACATTTAAGAGAAGAAGATGCTAAAGACCAAATAAGAAAAATAATTGAAATTCAAAAAGTTAATTTAGTTTATAAACCATATCTTGAATATAGAAATTCTTTAGAAAGTAGGTTAGGAGTTTATTACTTTGTTAAATTAAATAGTAATGAAAGAGATAAATTAATTAATTTATATACTAAATATATGCAAGTAAAAGTTAAAGGTTATACTAAAGAGTTAGCTTTTATGGATCTTTATCAAGAAACTAAAACAAAATATGAACAAATTAAATTTGAAGTTGATACTAATTTAGAAATTTTAAATAATATGTTAACAGGAAAACAAATTAGAATAGATGAATTATTAAAAAAATAAAGAAATTGATTTAAAAAGGTAGAAAAAAAATAAAAAGTATGATAATATTATAATAGGTTGGTGATTGTGATGATAAAATTCTTTTGGATGCCAAAGGAAGTATGGTTATATGTAGTTGTTCCGATTATATTTATTTTGTTGATTTATTTCTTATTTTGGATAATTTATAGGAGAAAAAAGGAGACATATTATTATAACTATGTAGTTGATTATGTCTATAGTACTTTAGGAATAGTCTTTTGTTCGATTCTTTTGTGTTTATTACTTGGTTATAGTATAGCGACTGTTCAAGTATTAAATGATACTAATTTATTAAGTAGATACTTGGTAATTGCAATTATACTTATTATCCTACCAGTTATACCAGCAGGGTTCTTAGCTTATTTAATTAAAGTTTTTGTTAGTAATCTAAAAAGAAAAGAAAAACTTGATTTAGCCTTAGAAGAAGGAATCGAGGACCAAACAGATTTTAATTTTGGACATCAAGATAAGAATGAAATACCAACTACTGATATATTGGATCAAGGATTTGATGAAAGTGAATTTGAATTAAAAAAGAAAAGATAGTTATAAAAAAAGGATTCAACCTGAGTCCTTTTAATTATTCTTATATAGTTCTTTTTTTATTTCTTCTAAGTTGGCTGTTGAGATAGAAATATAATTAGCATTTAAATCTCTTTCTTCATCCGTTATATTTTTTAAATTCTTAATATTTAAAATTTCTAATTTATTATCATCTACTAAAGATTTAATACTATTATCTAATTCGGTATTTTCATAAACATAGAAATATTTTAAGGCTTCATCTTCTAAATAACCTTTAAATAAAGTTAAGTTCTTTTCGAAATCTGGGTTATTTTTATCAAGAGAAACAACTGTTATATTATATTTTTCTAAGTAAAGAAGATTATCAGAGTTAACAGCAATTACTTTATCTTTAGCATTTTGAACAGTTGTTTTATAAGTTGCATCAAGATTAGATAATTCAACTTTTATATTTTCATAACGTTTATTAACTTCTTCTTTTAAACTTTTACTAGTAATATATTCGGATAATCCATCTTTAATATTTTGAGTTACCATGAGAATATTTGAAGGATTAAGCCAAAGTTCATCTTCCTTATATTTATATTGGATACCAAAGGATGCATCAATTATTTTTAAATTCTTATTTTTATTTAAGAACTTTAAGGCTTGATTAGAATCATTTGTTGCTCCCATATAGATAAACATATCTTCATGACTAAAGTCTCGTATTTGCTTATCTGTAAATTTGTAATTACTAATATCAACACCATCAGGATAAATTGAAGTTACAACTGAATTCTCACCATATAAATAATTAGTTACATATTCAAGAGCATAATTAGAAGTTAAAATAGTAATTCCTTCCATACTATCACTTTTAAATAAAGAACAACCTGTTAAAGATAAAACAAGAATTAATAAAACTATAATTTTTTTCATTTTCATCACCTACTATAATATTTTACTATTATTTTTAAATAACATCAAGTTTAATATACAAATTTTTTCAAAATAATGGTATAATTTAATTATAATAAAAAAAGGAAAGGAAAAATTATGAAAGAATTTTTAGAAAAATGGAATATTAAGATTAAAAATCCGAAGATTTATGAAACAGCACTTTCACATTCATCATTTGTAAATGAACATAAGTTAAAACAGGATTATGAGAGATTAGAGTTTTTGGGAGATGCAGTTTTAGAATTAGTAGTAAGTGATTATTTGTATAAAAATTATAATTTTAAAGAAGGAAAGATGACGAAGATTAGAGCAAGTTATGTCTGTGAGAATGCTTTATATCAATATATGAAAGATTTAAATTTGATTAAATATATTAAAGTTGGGCATGGAGAGACAAATGAGGGGGATGTAAAAAAGACAATTGTTGCTGATACATTTGAAGCAATAATGGCAGCAATTTATTTAGAAGAAGGATTTCTAAAGGTTAAAAAGGTTATCTTAGATATTATTGTTCCTTATATTGAAAATCCGAAGAAGGTTTTCTTTAGTGATTATAAATCAACTTTACAAGAGGCTTTACAAACGGATAAGAGGTCGTTTTATTATGAAACTATCGATGAACAAGGACCATCGCATGATAAGAAGTTTACGGTAGTTGTTAAAATAGATAATGTTATTTATGGAAAGGGGATAGCTAGCAGTAAGAAGGAAGCCAGTCAAGAAGCAGCTAGAGAGGCTCTTACTAAGTTAGCGAGTTTAAAAGATGAAAAATAAAAAGGGATTTACGTTAATTGAATTATTGGCGGTTATTACATTACTTGCAATTTTGATGGGAATAGCTGTTCCTAATATTGTTTCAACGGTTAATAATAGTAAGAGAAATGAGTTTTTAAGTGATGCTAAAAGGATGGTTGCTAAGGCTGAGTATTTACTTTCTTTAGATAAAAGCGCCAGAACTAGTGTTTTAGGTGGTAGCACTAAAATCTATTATTTTAAACAGAATAGTGGGAAATATTTAAATGAATTAAATGAATTCGCAAATGATGTTGATGGTGGCGAATATGATATAAATAGTTACGTAAAAATAACAAGGTCCGGAAGCAGTCCCAATTACACTTTTAAATATTGCATTTGTTTAGTTGGTTCAAAAAGGAAGATTGGAGCAGCCGGAGTTGACACTTGTAATTCAAGTGTATCAAGCAGTTGCGTTGATAGTACTGCCTTGACAGGAATTGACATCGTTAAGGACAAATAAGAGATTTGCTCTGAAAAAAAATTTTTTTTGGGAATTTGCTTTGAAAGTTGAGGTAAATTAGGTCAAATTGAGGAGTTTTTCATCCTCAATTTTTAATTTTTCCCTATGTTTTTGGAGCAAATTTTGAAATTTTCTCGAAATTTACGGCAATTTGTCAATTTACGAAATTTGACAAAATCTAGGCCCTGTAGTATGATGGTTGTGTTGACCGGTTAACAGGGAGGAATGATAATGAAAAAAAATTTAAAAATGTTAATATTTCTAGTATTATGCCTTACATTTTTAATGCTACCTTGTATTTGCCAAGCCAAATCTGTTAGCATTGATAATAAAAAGTATAGTACTAATGTTACTAAAGAAAACTTTAGTTATAATGCAGATAGTTCAATCTTGACTTTAAATAATGCTCATTTAACAAAGATTGATACAAGTGATGATTTAAGTATTTTCCTAAATGGAGATAATTATTTAGATTCAGGAGGAGAAAGCGCCTTAAATGCTAAAAATTTAGCAATCTATGGTGATGGTTCTTTAACAATTAATAGTGGTTATACAGGAATTCAAGCTACTAAAATTGTTATTAACAATGCAACTTTATCCATTAAAAGTGATTATCATGCTTTAGGAATTGGAGGCGGAGATAGTATAGTAATTGAAGGCTCTAAGCTAAACATTGAAACTAAGAAAGCAGTATTTAATAGTTTTCAAAGTAATCTCTATATAAATAATTCAACAATAAAAATTACTAAGTGTGAGAGTATTTTCTTTGGACAATCGTATATTTCTAATAGTGATTTCATAGTTGATGAATGTGATTACGTTGGTGGATCAGGCTATATGATTTATTTCTTAGGTTCTTCCTCTGTTTTTATACATGCAAATATAGGAGGACTCGAAACTAACTACGTTGTTTTAGATAACGATTTAAAACTGTACAATAGTGCAGATAACATCAATTATTCTGAAATAAAATTAGAGGAACACGATACAATTCCAACAAAACTTAAACTTATTAATTATATTAAGATTTATGGTGATAAAACAAGAGAAGATTTAGATGAACTTAAAAAAAGTCTTGATGAAAAACAAAAACAATTAGAGGCTTTAGAGCAACAACTGCTTGAAAGAGAAAAGGAGTTGCAAGCGAAAGAAGAACTTTTAAATCAAAAGGAAGAAACTCTTAATTCTAAGGAGAATGAGTTAAATTCTCGAGAGAAAAATTTAAATAATAAGGATAGTACTTTGAATAATAAAGAAACTACTCTTAACAATAAAGAAGAAGAGTTGAATAGTAAAGAGTCTAATCTTAATCAAAAGGAAAAAGACTTGAATACTAAAGAATCTGATTTAAATAAAAAACAAGAAGATTTAACTAATCAAGAATCTAATCTTAATAAAAAAGGTGAAGAGTTGAATAATAAGGAAACAACTCTTAATCAAAAAGAGAAAGATTTAAATACTAAGGAATCTGATTTGAATAAGAAGGAAGAAGATTTAACTAGCCAAGAATCTGACCTTAATAAAAGGGAAGAAGAATTGAGTAATAAAGAGTCAAGTCTTAGTCAAAAAGAAAAAGATTTAGATGCTAAAGAAACTACTCTTAACAAGAAAGAAGAAGACTTGAATAACAAGGAGTCTAATCTTAACCAAAAGGAAAAAGACTTAAACTCTAAGGAATCTGATTTGAATAAGAAAGAAGAAGATTTAACAAATCAAGAATCTAATCTTAATAAAAAGGCAGATGAGTTAAATAATAAAGAGTCTGAACTTAGTCAAAAGGAAGAGAACTTGAATAATAAAGAATCTGATCTTAATAAGAAAGAAGAATCTTTAAATCAAAAGGATAAAGATATAATAACAAGAGAAGAACAAGTTAAATCGCGAAATGAAGAGTTAGATAAAGAAAAAGATACTCTTCTAAAAGATAAAGAAAATTTAAATAAAGAGAGGTTGGAATTAGAAAAGAAAAGTCAAGAATTAAATAGTAAAGAAACTACCTTAAATGAAAAGGAAGAAACTTTAAATAATTTAGACTTAACTTTGAAAAATGATGCAGAAGAATTAGGAAAGAAAGCCAATACTTTAGAAGAACAAGAAGAAAATCTTAACTTTTGGAGTCAAGAATTAGAGGCTAAAAGAAAAGAGCTTTTAGAATTAGAAATGACTTTAGAAGATAGAGAATCTAATGTTACTTCTTCAGAAGAGACCCTTTCTGAATATCAAGTTAGTCTTGAAGAACGAGACGAAGATTTAAAAAGAAGGGAGGAGAATGTAAGGTTATATGCTAAGAATACTAGTACTAATAATCATGCGACTACTAATAATATAGAAAATCCTAAAACCTATGATGGAGTTGCTATTTCAATAACTGTTCTTATTTTATCCCTTATTGGAATCGTTTTAGTTATTTTAAGACGGAAATGGAGGATTAATGGATAAGTTAAATACTATAAAAATATTTCTTTTAGAAAATAAAAGAAAGTTAATTGTTATTAGTTGTTTGTTAGTTATAATGTTAACAATGACTATCTTATTCTTAAATAAGACTAGTTATAAAACCGAAAGTGTAGTGTATCAAAACTTGCTTAAGGAAACTAGTAGTGAATCTAAAGAAAATAAAACTTCGGTTGAACATTACTATGTTGATGTAAAAGGAGAAGTCGTAGTTCCTGGAGTTTACTCCCTTGATAAGGGTAAGAGGGTAGTTGATGCAATTAACGTAGCAGGTGGTGTTAAAGAGAGTGGCGATACCTCTCTCCTTAACCTCAGTATGGAACTTAGAGATGGCATGGTTATCATAGTTTATTCCAAAGATGAAATCGCATCCTATAAGTTAAATCCTGATAAGAATACAAAGGAAGAGGCTATTTGTAATAAAGAAGTTAAAAATGATGCATGCAGTGTTAATAGTAATAAAGATATAATTACTAATATTCCTGAAAAAACAGTTATCAAAGATGAGACTTTAAAAGAAAGTAGCATTAAAACTGATACTAAAAATTCGGAAGAAAGTTCAAAAAATAATTCTACCAATACCTCAACTTCTTCAATTAAAGAAAAAATAAATATTAATACGGCAACTGCAAAAGAATTAACTTCTCTTCCAAAAATTGGAGATGCTAAAGCCAAAGCCATAGTAGACTATAGGACGAAAAATGGAAAATTCCAAACCATTCAAGATATTAAAAAAGTAAGTGGAATTGGAGACGCTACCTTTGAGCAACTTAAAGATCAAATTACAGTCTAATTTTTTACTTCTTTATTTGATTATATTTACGGCATTATATGTATTTATAAATGTTAAAGTTATACGTTATGAGAGTATTTATAAAGGAGATGAAACAAGTTTTGTTGGAGTAATCGAGAAAATAAAAGAAACAGATTATGGATACTCTCTAACTATTAACGCTAAAGAAAAATTAATTGTTTATACCACCAAATGTGATTATTCATTAGGTGATAAGGTTTATATTGAAGGAACCCTTGAAAAGCCTAAGAATAATACAGTTTTAAATACCTTTAATTATAAAGAGTATTTGTATCAAAATAAAATTTATTATACATTTAATGCTAGTAATATAATTTTAGTTAAAAAAAATAATAATATAATTTATAATTTAAAAGATAAGTTAGTAAAGTATATGGATACTTTTAAATCAAAAAATTTTTTAAAATCCTTTATTCTAGGTGAAACATCTTATCTTGGAGATGATGTTTATAACTCCTATCAAAAAAATGGTATCTGTCATCTTTTATCAATCGGAAGTTTACATATAACATTATTAAGTATTCTTATACTTTCTATCTTAAAAAAAATAAAAATAAATGAAACTATATCGCATTTATTTTTATTTATAGTTATATTTCTTTATTTACTTTTAACTAACTTTGGAGTTCCTATTTTAAGAGTCTATTTATATTTAATATTTAAATTTCTAAATAAAAAACTTAAACTTAATTTAAGTCCTATTAAATTATTTATTTTAACTACTATAATAACTCTTTTAATTAATCCATTTTATATTTATCATAAAGGTTTTCTTTATTCTTATAGTATTAGTTTTATCTTAATTTTAAATAGTAAGAAATTAACTGGTAATTATTTTATAAAACTTATAAAAATATCTTTAATTTCTTTTATAGCTAGTATTCCTTTTAATATTTATTTTAATTATGAACTTAATATATTCAGTATCTTATATAATTTATTATTTGTACCAGCCTTTAACTTAATAGTATTTCCAGTTTCATTTTTAACTTTATTTTTACCATTCTTAGATAATTTATTTTATAACTTTATGACTTTACTTAACAATATATCTTTTTCTTTAAATAAGGTAACAATTGGAATTCTTATTTTAAAAAAGATGAATTTTCTTATCTTAATTATCTATTTATTATTAACTATTTTTATTATCAAAGATATTTTAAATAAGAAAGCAAGAGGTTTTATTATCTTAGGTTTAGTTTTACTAATTCATTTTAATATTAATGTTATTGTACCTCGTGATTTCTTCATGATAATAGATGTTAAACAAGGAGATTCTAGTTTATTTTATAGTAATAATAAAGTAGTCTTGATTGATACAGGTGGAGTTTATCAAAAGCAAGTCTCTGCGGATACTATTGAAATGTTAAAGTCACTTGGAATTAGAAAGATAGATTATTTATTTTTAACTCATGGTGATTTTGATCATATGGGAGATAGTATTTATTTAGTTAATAATTTTAAAGTTAATCAGGTTTTCTTAAATGCAAATGAACTTAATAAACAAGAAAGTAAGTTAATTGATGAATTAAATAAGAAAAATATTAGTTATAGTTTCTTTAAAGAACAAGATAGTTTGAGAGTTAATAATTTAAGTATTATTGAGTTAAATCGAATAGGTGAAGATGAGAATGATTCCAGTTTAGTTTTATATATATTATTTAAAAATAAGAAGATTTTAATGATGGGAGATGCAGGGATAGCAGCTGAAGATTATATTTTAGATAAGTATAATTTAGGTGAGGTTGATTATTTAAAAGTAGGACATCATGGGTCAAATACAAGTTCTAGTGAAAGGTTTATCGAAAAGATTAAACCTAAATATTCGTTTATTTCGGTAGGATTAAACAATCGTTATGGACACCCAAAGGAAGAAGTCTTAGAGACTTTAAGTAATTCAAGAATATATAGAACTGATATTAATGGCAGTATCGAAGTTGATATAAATAAGAATAGATTAATTACTTATGATGTAAATAGATAAAAAGGGATGAATAGCAGGCGCAGACTTTATTTCCCAAAAAGTGCAGCAGTCTGCTGCACTTTTTGGAAAATAAGCAAAATGGTACAAAAAAATATGAATTTAGGAGGTATTTATGGATTATTATGATGAAATAAAAGAACAATTATTAAATAATGAAATAAATAGGAGAGTAAAAGATTATAGCAAAAATGTTGGAGATTTAAATACCTATTACAGTGTTGGTAAGATGTTAAATGAAGCTGGTAATAAGTATGGCGATGGAATAATCAAAGAATATTCTTTAAAATTAATGGCTGAAATAGGTAAGGGTTATTCTACACGTTCTTTAAAATATATGCGAAGATTTTATTTAGTGATTGAAAGTGGAGTAGAGTTACATCAACAACTAACGTGGAGTCATTACATTGAAATATTAAAACTTGATGATATAAATGAAATTAATTATTATTTAAATACATCTGAAAAAAATAATTTATCATTTCGTGCTTTAAGGATTAAAATAAAAAGTCAAGAATATCAAAGATTAGATGAAAATACTAAACATAAATTAATTGCTAGGGAAGAGACAAGTGTAATTGATTTTGTAAAGAATCCAATTCTAATTAAGAATTCTAATAATTATAATGAAATATCTGAAAAGATTTTGAAGAAGTTAATCCTAGAAGATATTGAATCTTTTATGAAAGAATTAGGTAGTAGTTTTTCATTTATTGGTAGTGAATATAAAATAAAATTAGGTGCTAATAATAATTATATAGATTTACTTTTATATAACATTGAATTTAATTGCTATGTAGTAGTAGAGTTAAAAGTAACACCTTTAATGAAAAGTCATATAGGACAAATTCAAGTTTATATGAATTATATTGATAATAACTTAAGAAAGATAAATCAAAATAGAACAATAGGAATAATTATTTGTAAGAAAGATAATAAATTTATTATTGAATATTGTAGTGACAAAAGAATAATTTCAAGAGAATATATAGTAGTGTAAGAGTTATTTCCCAAAAAGGGCAGGCAGTGCCTGCCCTTTTTGGGAAAGTACTTTATAAATACAATTACTTTTATGATTAAAATACTGTAGGTTCAAAAAAAATACAATTTAAAAAAAGTGAAAATGGGCGACAAGCGATATTTCCCAAAAAGTGCAGGCACTGCCTGCACTTTTTGGGAAATTTTTTTAAGTATAGTAATTATTAAAATTACATATACTAATAACAACTGAATTTATAGTCAAACGTGGAATCATAAAAAGTTATGCGCCATAAAATATAATGTGACGCTTAACGTGTTAAGCGTTTAATATAGATAGGAATAGAAAATATTCCTTTAAAAGGAACTCTTCGGGGTTCTTTTTAATTTATTTTTTTAAAAACTAGAGACTTTTATTCAAAAATTTGGTACAATCAAATAAATGGTGGTGATAGAATGTTAGTAAGTGTTTTAGTTGAATTATCTAACAGGAATATTGATAAAACTTTTACGTATTTAGTACCTAAAGATTTCGAAGATAAAATTCAAGTTGGAGTAAGGGTATTAGTTCCATTTGCTAACTTTAAACTAGAGGGTTTTGTTGTAGCTATACTTAATGAAAATGAGTATCATGATGAATATGAACTAAAAAGTATAATTGATGTAATAGACTCCGATATTATTTTAACCCCTGAATTATTAGAACTTGGTAAATATATAAGTAAAACAACTTTATCAACTTTAATATCAGCTTATCAAGTTATGTTACCTAATGGTTATAAAGCTAAAAAAGGAAAAAAAGTAAATATTAAATATGAAACATATGTTTATTTAGAAGAAAAGATGTTAGATAACTTTAAATTAACAGATAAACAAAAAGAAATAGTAAAAGTTTTAAGAACGAGAAAGAATATTACTTATACTTATTTAAAAAGTATTAATTCAAGTGTTGATACCTTAATTAAAAAAGGAATCCTAAAAAAAGAAAAAGTAGAAGTCTATCGACTTTCTAATAATGTTACTTTAAAAGAAAAATATCCTTTAACATCTTTGCAACAAAAAGTAGTAGATAAGGTTGATTTAACTAAAAATGATACGTATTTACTACATGGAGTAACCGGAAGTGGGAAAACCGAAGTTTATATGGAGTTAATTGAAAAAGTAATTGAGATGGGGAAGACTGCAATAGTGTTAATTCCGGAGATTAGTTTAACACCTCAAACTGTTTTAAGATTTAAAGAAAGATTTGGAAGCATCATAGCTATTTTTCATTCAGGATTATCTGACTCTGAAAAATATGATGAATATCGAAAAATAAAAAGAGAAAACATTAAGATCGTAATTGGAGCCAGAAGTGCAATATTCGTTCCTTTAGAAAAAATTGGAATTATTATAATTGATGAAGAACATTCAACTTCCTATAAACAAGAAAATATGCCAAGATATGATGCTCTTGATGTTGCTAAGTGGCGAGGACGATACCATAATGCTCCAGTTATCTTAGGTTCCGCAACGCCAACTTTAGAATCATATGCTAGAGCCTTAAAAGGTGTTTATAAATTATTAGTTTTAGATAAACGAGTAAATGATAGACCCTTACCAAGTGTTTTAATAGTTGATATGTTTAAGAATAAAAAGGTAAGTAAATTCTTTTCTGAACCTTTATATTTAAAAATGCAAGAAGTACTAGAGAAAGGTGAACAAATAATTTTATTCTTAAATAAAAGAGGGTATGCCTCAAACGTTGTCTGCGAGAATTGTGGTAAAACTTTCATGTGTCCAAATTGTGAAATTACTTTAACTTATCATAAAACGAGTGGAATGTTAAGATGTCATTATTGTGGATATGCTGAAGCTAAAAAAGATATCTGTCCAAGCTGTGGAAGCACAAGTCTTATAACATCTGGAAGTGGAACCGAACAAGTTGAAGAAGAACTTAAGACTTTGTTTCCTGATAATAAAGTTATAAGAATGGACTTTGATACAACAACTAAAAAAGGAAGTCATGAAAAAATTATCAATGACTTTAAAGAAAAAAAATACGATATCTTAATTGGAACTCAAATGATTGCTAAAGGGTTAGACTTTGCAAATGTAACCTTAGTTGGAGTAATAAATGCTGATAATAGTTTAAATATTCCAGACTTTAGAAGCAGCGAAACAACCTTCGCCCTTTTAAATCAAGTAAGTGGTAGAAGTGGAAGAGGTGAAAAGGCAGGAAGTGTTATTATTCAAACCTATAACCCTGATCATTATGCAATAGGATATGCTAAAAACAATAACTATCTAGGATTTTTTAAAGAAGAAATGAAAAACCGAAAACTTCTGGGTTATCCTCCATACTACTATTTAGTTTTAATTAGAATAAAAGGAGAAGATTATCAAAACTTATCTAAAGAAGTAAGTAAGATTAAAGAATTTTTAAAAAGTAAATTAACTTTAGATATCCTAGGCCCTTCCCTTGCTAATCCTTTTAGAGTTAACCTTATTTACAGATTTAATATCATTATCAAATACAAACAAGAAGAAAACTTAATTGATACTTTAAATGAATTATTAAATCATTATAAAACAAATAATAAAATAAAAATTGATATTGATTTTAATCCTCGAAGTTTCTAGTTGCAAAACCTTATTAAATAGAGTATAATAGATACTAATTTCGAGGTATTTTATGAATAATTTAAATCTTAAAGAATTAATTTATAATCATATTGAAAAAGTTCATGATTTTATGTTTAAAACATCAGATATTATTAAAATCATGGATTTTATCATGAATGAAGTAAATTTACTTGATGCAGAAATAAAGAAAATAGTAGATAATTTTGATGAAAGTTTATTTTTAATCTTAGAAACTATGGATCTACTTGATAAAATTAAAGAACTTGAAAGTAAAGTTTTAGAAGTTACTTTAGGTAAAGTAAAAGATATTAATGAAGAATTTACAATTTATCTTGATAATTTAACTGAAAAAAGAATAATTAATAATTTAGATAAAACTATTTTATTAGGTTTTACAAATATTTTAATGCATGTTACTTATAGTAATTCCTATACTAACTATATGACTAAAAGAATAGATGATTATAAAAGTAAGATATATAGAAAGTAGTAGGTATAAAATGAAGTTATTTAATTTATTTAAAAAGAAAAACAAAGTAAGTAGTAAAGATATAATTTTATTTGATACAAGTAATGTTAATATACCAGAGTATGAAAACTTAAGTAATAAAGATAAAAGAATAGTTGAAGAATTTAAAAAAGAAATAAAAGTAGAAGACTATAACACTATTAGTAGTTATATAGATGCTAAAAGAGATACAGGAAGTAAGATAACTAATTTATTAATTGGTATGTTAATAGAACTTAAGGAAGAAGCAGAAAATTTAAGTATTAAGATAAGTTTAAGAAATAACTTTATAGTAAATAATGAAGTCTTAGTTAATTATCAAATAAAATGTAAAAAGATAGAACTTTTAAATCAAGAGTTAGAAAGATTAAAGAAAGAAATAATCTTAAAAACAATTGCTATAGAAGAATTAATTAAAAAGAATAAGTTAGGTTTATTTTTTAAAGTATTTAAAAATAATGATTATCATAATTTAAAGAATTTAGAAGGAACTTTAAAAGTTTTAGTAAGTGCCTTAGATAGTCAAGTTAAAGTATCTAATAAAGCCGTGATTGATGCCAACACTATAATAAAAAAGATGGAAATTTTAAATAAAAATGAACCGATTGTTCTTACCTTTTTAGATGATATGGAAGATTTTTATCAAAGAAAAATAAAAGAATATCTAAAAGTTTCTAAATTAATAGATGAATTTGAGTTTATAAATAAAGAATATTTAGAAAAATTAATTGAAGATTATGATGATAATAAAGAAGAAATTATCTTAGAATTAACTAAAAATGAATTATTAATAGATAAAATTAAAGATAACTTAAAGACACAAGTAAATGATATCTTTAAAAGAAGAGTACGTATAAATACTAGATTGACAAGTGATACTATTGAATATTTAGATTTATTAATTGAATGGTTTAAAGATAGGATAGATAAGGATATAAAAGAATTTTATTATAAAAAAAAGTTTTGGTTTAATATAAATAATATTTTAGATTGGGATAACAATCGATTAACTAATGTGTTAGAACCTTTAGAAAAAGATATATATGATAGTATAATCAATCAAGAGTTAGAAGAGTTTTTTAGAATTAAGTCACGTGGTTATAAAAAAGAATTTAGAGAAATTAAAGATTATCATCTTAAATATAGAAAAAAATATGAAAAAGCAAGTGTTGGGGTTATTTTAATTGCAATTATTGCTAATCATCCGAGTTATTTTCAAAAGTATATTAATGAGACAGTTATTAGAGTCACTCCTGCTAGAAAAGATTATCCATTTGTTATAGAGTATAATTCAGATGCTTTTACTGATGAAGTTTCTCATAATGGTAATTGTTTTATAGATAGGTATGTTGAATTTGAAAAACTTTTAAGGGTACCTCCTATCTTCTTTGATAATTTTTCTTATAATGTAGGAAGAAGATTAGAGAAATTTGATAAACATATGAGTTTATATAATCATTATGATGAAGGTAGTTTTAAAAGGATAATAGATTTAGCAACTATGGTTATTGTTGCAAGTAGAAGATATAATGAAAGTGATAGTCTTTTTCAAATAACTGATGATGACCTTATAATAGGTAAAGGAGTTACCAAAATTAAGGTAATGTCAAAAGAAAATGCCATTTTTAAATTAAAAAATATAAAAAATGTAACTTATCCAAGCGATGCCCCTTTAGAAGTATTAGAATTTGTTAATTGGGTATTAAGTTTTAATGAAAATAAAGAAAAAATAAAAGTATATAAAAATCATGAATAAATATAAAAATCATGAATAAATAATTTACAAAATAAGACTTTAATGCTAAAATATTAAGTAGAAAAGGAGAGATACAAATGTATGATAAGTTAAAAGCAGATATAGTAACTGCCATGAAAGAAAAAAATACTATGAAAGTTCAAACTTTAAGAGGAGTTAAAGGAAGTGTTGATTTAGAACATATTAATAAAAAGGTGGAAATTGATGATAATTTAGTTCTTGATATTTTAACAAGAGAAATTAAAACAAGAAAAGAATCTATTGTTGAATTTGAAAAGGGAAATAGAAGTGATTTAATTGAAAAGACTGATGCAGAAATTAAGTTACTTGAAGGGTATTTACCTGAACAATTAGATAGTGCTGAATTAGAAAAAGTAATTGATGAAGTATTTAAAAAAGTTAATCCAACTTCACCTAAAGATATGGGATTAATCATGAAAGAATTAACCCCACTTGTTAAAGGAAAAGCAGATATGAAGGAAGTTAGTACTATCATTAAAGATAAGCTAGCAAGTTTATAATATGGAAGATTTATATATATTTGAAAGAGATTTAATTCAGGATGGAATTACTTTAATTGGAGGAATTGATGAAGTAGGAAGAGGACCTTTAGTAGGACCGGTTGTTGCTTGTTGTTGTATCTTACCACTTAATTATAAATTAAAAGGATTAACAGATTCTAAAAAGTTAAGTGAAAAGAAACGAGAAGAATTTTATGATATTTTAATTCATGATGCAATTAGTTATGGAATAGGGATAATCGATGAAAAAACAATCGATGAAGTTAATATCTATGAAGCAACGAAGCTTGCGATGCTTGAGGCCATTAAAAATTGTCATGTTAAGCCAGAGCATTTATTAATTGATGCAATGAGGCTAGATACTGATATTAAAAGTACTTCCATAATTAAGGGAGATGCTAAAAGTTTAAGTATTGCAGCCGCATCCGTTATTGCTAAAGTAACAAGAGATAGAATGCTAATTGAACTTGATAAAAAGTATCCTATGTATGATTTTAAACATAATAAAGGCTATCCTACCAAAAAACATCTTGAAGCAATCAATGAATATGGAATAATTAAAGAACACCGAAGAAGTTATGGACCGGTTAAAGAATACTTAGAAAGGGTTAAGATATGAAAGTTGGATTTGTTAGTATAGTTGGAAGACCAAACGTTGGAAAATCAACACTTTTAAATAAAATTTTAGAACGGCATATAGCAATTACTTCTGATAAATCAGGAACAACGAGAAATATAATCGAAGGAGTTTACAATGATGATAACTCCCAAATAATCTTCGTGGATACGCCTGGTATTCATAAACCACATAATAAACTAGGTAATGTTTTAAATAAAAAAGCCTATGCTATGACAAGTGATGTTAACTTAATTTTATTTTTAGTTGATATTAAAGAAGGATTTGGTAAAGGCGATAATTTTATCTTAGAAAAACTAAAACAAGAGCAAAGAGATGTTATTTTAATTCTTACGAAAATAGATAAATTAAATGATAAACATGTCTTACTTAAAGAAATAAATAATTTAAAAGATTTATATGATTTTAAAGAAATAATTCCAATTTCATCTGTTAAGAATATTAATATAACGGAGTTAATTGAAACAATTAAGAAATATTTACCTAATGAGGATACTTTATATTTTGATAAAGATTATTTAACTAATCAACCAACATCCATGATTATAACGGAGTTAGTTAGAGAAAAAGTCTTAAGAGAAACAAAAGAAGAAGTTCCTCATTCTGTTACTTGTTATCTAGAAACTTATGATGAAACTAAAGAATTAGTCAGTCTTGGAGTTTTAATTGTTGTTGATAGAGATAACTTAAAAAAGATAATCATTGGTAAAAATGGTAATATGTTAAAGAAAATTGGAAGTAAAGCAAGAATTGATTTAGAAGAATATTTTAATAAAAAAGTCTACCTAAGTTTATATGTTAAAACGATTAAGAATTGGCGAGATAGAGATAAATATTTACAAGAACTTGGTTTAAAAGATGATTTAGATATTGAATAAATTAAAAAAATAATTACATTATATAAATGGTGATATTATGGATATGGAAAAACTTCTTTGGGAGTTATTTAAGAAAAGTGGCGATATAAAATATTACATGTTATATAATGAGTATCGAGGTATAAATGGAAAAAGTAACAATTGATGGAATAGTCTTAAATGAAACTAATTATAGTGAAACTAGTAAAATATTAAATATTTTAACTAAAGAATATGGATATATTTCAGTGATTTCAAAAGGTTCAAGAACTCTAAAGAGTAAGCTACGCGGGATTAGTATGAAAATGGTCTATGCCAGATTCACGATTTCTTATAAAGAAAATGGACTTTCAACTTTAATTGAAGGGAATATTATTAATTCTTTAAAATACATCATGACGGATTTAGTTAAAATGAACTATGCAACTTATTTACTAGATTTAACAAGAAGTATCTTAAAAGAAAATAATAATCCTGATTTATTTAATATTCTTGCTAGTTCTTTAATTAAAATAAATGATTCATTTGATCCTTTGCTAATTACTAATATATTTGAAGTTAAAATGTTAAACTTTTTAGGAGTTAATCCAAGTTTCACGGAATGTGTAAATTGTTCAAGTCCGGATACTTTAACATTCGATTTAGCCTTAGGTGGGATGGTTTGTAAAAATTGTTATCAAGGAACCTATTTATTTCAAAGTGAAACAATTAAACTATTAAGATTATTTCAAACAGTAGATATTATGAAAATAGATAAACTTAATATTCAAAATAAAAAAGTAAGAGAAGAAATAGGTATGTTTATTCAAGAATATTATGATACTTATACAGGAATTTATTTAAAAAGTAAAGATAAATTTAATATGTTAATTAGTACTAAGTGTTAACAAAATAAGATATGGTCGGCATGCTGACCAAATTTAAAAACTAAGTAGTAGGAGGAGTATATGACTAAGAAAAATAGTTTGATAAAAACAAATAATAATGAAGAAATATTAAATATTGATTGTATCTATGATGATATTAAAAATAAAATATTACTTGCTCGTAGTAAAGTTTTAAAAAATATTGATGTTACAATGACAGAGGTTTATTGGTATGTTGGCAAAATAACTTATGAACTTTCTAATGATGTGAAATCAGGTTATGGAAAAAAGATAATTGATGCATTATCTTCAAGGCTTACTAATGAGTTTGGAAGTGGCTTTTCGCCTGTTAGTATTAGAAGAATGCGAAAGTTTTATGAATTGTATCCTATAATAGAAGATGTACCTTTTGAGTTATCTTGGTCACATCTTCAAGAGTTAATAAGAGTTGATAGAAAAGAGGAGCGAGAATTTTATCAAGGGGAGGCAATTAAATCAAATTGGGGATATCGAGAATTATCAAGGCAAATAAATACTAAATTATATGATAGATATGTAATATCGCCTGATAAAAATAAAATAATTGAAGAATCGAAGCAAGGTTTAATAGAAAAAAACCCTGAAGAACTTTTAAAAGCACCATATATATTTGAATTTGTTGGATTAAAAGAAAATAAAAATTATTTAGAAACAGATTTGGAAAAAGCCTTGTTATCACATTTAACAGAATTTTTATTAGAATTAGGAAGAGGTTTTTCATTTGTTTCGAATCAACAAAGAATAAAAATAGGATATGAATATTATTATCCTGACTTGATATTTTATAATCGTCTTGCTAAGTGTTTTGTTATAATTGATTTAAAAATAGGAAAGTTAACACATCAAGATATTGGTCAGATGCAAATGTATGTAAATTATTATAAGAAAACCCAGATGATGAAAGGTGAAAGTGAACCAATTGGAATATTACTTTGTGCTGACAAAGATGATGCAGTTGTAGAAATGACTTTAGGTGATAATGTAAAAAATGTTTATGCTTCAAAATATTTAACTTATATGCCATCTAAAGAAGAATTAATTAAAATAATAAAAGAAGAAAAAGAATTATTTGAATTAGCAAATGAAGATAGCGAAACTTAAAAAGGCTCTACAATTTCTGGTGTGGAGTAAAAGTTAGAAAATTGAGACGCGCAAAAAGGTAAAGCAACAATTTCTAGTGT
>CANRHS010000012.1 GCA_947630495.1 uncultured Bacilli bacterium
GCTTCTTCATATATCATATTTTGCGCTTTACTTGTTAATGATGTTAAATAACTTCCATTTAAATATGTATTTACTGATGATGATGTCCAACTTTGATTACATTTAGTAATACTCGTACTTGAACATGAACCGCTACCATCCCATTTCATTTCAGTTAATGTACTATTTCTTACTATCTTCATATGTTCATTTCCATTATCATCTTTAAAGATTCCTATTATTCTCCAGGTTTCACAATTACTTGAATTTTGTTCACTTGTACTATCACTACAATTGAAATATACATAATTATTTACTTCTGCTCCTGAATATCTATATTCTCTTATATTACTTGCTTCTTTATCTTCTGTCTTTTTATTATCTGTTGTTACTCCTATTAATCCTCCTTCTCCTAATTTTTCTTTAAGTACTAATGTTGCTATGGGTTTAATTACCTCTATACTATATATATCTGTCTTTTCAGTATAATTATTATTTGATGGTGTAAATTTAATATCTAAACTTGTTGCCCCTTCTTCTTCTCCTTGCACTGTTACTGTTGTTGAGATTCCACTTGATGGTTCGAATGTTAGACTGGCTGTTTCACTCGCTTTTGATGTTATTTCAAATGTTCCTTCAGTTGGGGCTGTTATTTTAAATGTTCCTTTTAAACCTTTTCCTATTTTTATTCCACTTGCTGGTTCATATGTTAATGCTGTTGTCTTTGGTCCTATTGTACAATTGAATGTTGCATCTTCTTGGGATGAATCACTCCATCTGAATTTTTCTTTTAAATGCGCTTTTACTTCATAACTCTTGGCATCTGTTCCTTGTACTTGAGTTATTGTATATCCTTCTTTATCTAGATTACTACTATCTACTAAATCTTGAGCATCTCCTGTATATGTTAATCCCTGTTTACATAGAGCACTTGTTGGCTTTTCTACTTTTACAAATCTGTCTGGGTTCATTAAGACTGTAAAACTATATTCTTTTGATTGTCCTTTTCCTTCTGGATATACTGCATAGTAATCATAAATTCCTGTTTCATCGATTGTCACTTTGGCTTCCCAGGCTCTTGTTGTTTCATTATAAGAGGCAGGATAATCTGTTGGTTCTTCTAAACTCATTAAAGCAATTGGATATTCACTTGACTTAAATACTACAAACTTTGTTACTTCTCTTTTAGAACCTAATGTTATTGTTATATCTTCATCTGATTGAATTGGTTGTTTTAAATTATATGGTTCTCCTGTTTCATTAATTGCATTTAAAATTAAATAATCTTCTGTTAATTCTTTCTCATTAAAGTCTCCATTTACTCCTACTTTAACTGATGCATAGACATTATTATTCCAAACTTCTGCTGTATAATCTGCTCCTTCCATATTTCCTATCTTGGCATCATTTGATATCCACATATATAGTCTATACGTATATTTTATATTTTCTTTAGTATTTGCTTTTACTCTATCGACCCAAATTCTTTTCTTTTGAATTGAATCATAATTTCCTTCTTGAATTAGTTCTTCTTCTTTTCCATCTTTTACTTCAACAAGTCTAAACTTTAATAGTTCTGATTTTATTCTTTCAGTCCTACTTTCATTTCCCTCACCAGTTGGTTTATCTCCTTCATCTAGTATAATTTCATATACTACATCTTTCTTATAACTATTCTTTCCTTCTACTGTAAATTCAAAGTACTCATCTGGATTATAAGTAATAGATGGCATTGCTTCTTTAATATTTATAGTATCTCCTTCGGTATACTTTAAAAAGATATCTCCTGATATTAAAGTTTGATTACCTAATGTCTTAGAATAAGTCCAAAGAGCAAAAGCCCCTCCTAAAGTTAGAACTAGTATAGCAATTATGGCTATAATCAATAATTTCTTTTTCTTCATTTTTTACCTCTTTTCTATTTTTTTTACAAATACATTATAATATAAAATTTGTATTAAATCAATAAAATTAAATCATAAAAATAAAATTATATAATAAAATAATTGCATTTTTAGATAATTAATTAAATAAGTAGGTATTAATTAGGACTTATAATCAATTAAAATTAAAACTATAATATAATTAAGAGTTTGAGGAGGTGAAAGAATGGATTCTATTTATACATTAAAGGATTATGGAAAGATAGATATTGATTTAAAACATATATTAGCGGTAAAGAAAATAAGTAGAAGCAAGTTAGCTAATATGGCAGCATTAAGTTATGATTTAGTTAATAGATATTATAATAATAAAATAATTAGAGTAGATTTAGATGTTATTGCTAGAATATGTTATGTATTAGATTGTAAGGTTGAAGATATTTTAAAATATACAAAAGATGATATAAAAAAATAAAGATTTTTTGAAGAAACAATAATCTTTTTTTCTTGTTTAAATATGTTTTACATGATATACTTATATTGAATAAAAAAGAGGTGAACTATGAGTATTTGTTCTAATATTTTATTTTTAAGAATTTTATCATTTTTTGAAACATTTCTTGGAATAATGAGATTTGTAGTACCAATTGGATTAATTATAAAACTTGCTATTGACATGTATAAAAATATGATTAGTAATGATGAAAGTAAAATTAAAGAAAATAATAGTATGGCTGTTAAAAGAATAATTGCTGCTATTATTGTATTCTTAATACCAACTTTAGTTAATTCAGTTATGGCTTTTATAGAAAATGTTATGAGTGATGATTATAATTATAGAGGTTGTTTAACTGAAATTGATAATATAGATTATTTTATAGAATTACAAGAAAAAGAAGAAGAATTGAAGGAACAAACTGAAAAAGAAGATATTATAAATACTTATAATTCTTTACAAGTTCAAGAAGCAGAATTAATAAAGAATAATGCTACTACTATTAGTAGTGAAGGAGGATTTCTTGGTAAAAAATATAAACTAAGTGATAGTCAATTGAAAGTTATTGCTAAAATATGCCAGGCTGAACAGGGTACTGCGAAAGGTGCAGCTTGGGAAGCAAGTTTGATGGCTAATAGGTACGAATTATGGGGTAAGAAGTATGGAAGTTTTTATGTTTATGTTTTAACTAGTAAATGGTGGGCTCCTGCTAAGAATGGAACTTATGCAAAGATTAAATTAAAACCAGCAGTATTAAATTCAGTTAAACAAGTATTAGTAGAAGGACAAAGATTACTTCCTTTATATATAGACCAACATGGTTGGGTTGGTGACTTATATAAATTAGTTGTAAATGGAAAAACGATAACAGGTAGATCTAACATGAAAAAACATTCTAATTATATTAGAGATGTTACTAAAATTTATAGTATTTATGCAGAAGGAAGTTATTATGTTTATTATGCACATCCTAGAACTGATAAGGAGGCTGACCCATTTGGTTATTCACCTGCTGCCAAAAGGAAAGTTAAGAAAATGGAGAGTGCAACTTAAATGAAAATAAAGACTATAAGGTTAGCCTTTATTTTCTTTTGTCTAATATTTTATCAATTAAGCCATATTCTAAAGCTTCTTTACTATCTAAGAAATAATCTCGTTCTGTATCTTTAGTTATTTCTTTAATACTTTTACCAGTATTTTCTGAGAGAATTGTATTTAGTTTTTCTTTTAATTTCAAGATCCGTTCAGCAACTATTTTAATTTCAGTTGCTTGACCTTGAACGCCACCTAATGGTTGATGAATCATCACTTCGGCATTTGGAAGAATATATCTTTTTCCTTTTTTACCACAGGAAAGAAGAAAAGCTCCCATGGATGCCGCCATTCCTATACAAATAGTTGAGACATCACTTTTAATAAAATTCATGGTATCCATGATGGCCATACCAGCAGTTATGGAACCACCAGGTGAATTAATATATAAACTAATGTCATCATGGTTAATTGAATCTAAGTAAAGAAGTTCTGAGACAATTATATTTGATAAGTTATCATCTATTTCACCACTTAATAATATAATTCTATCTTTTAATAATCTTGAAAAAATATCATAACTACGTTCTCCATTTGTTTCTTTATCTACTATAACTGGTACTAAACTCATTTTATCACCATAACTAGGTTATGTTAAAAATAAAAAAATATGCATTATTCTTTTAAAACTAGTTGCATTTTAGAAATAAATATGATATTATGTATACAGATGAAGGAAACTTCATATAATAAAAAAAGGATATACCTAATTGTCGTAGGTTAGGTACTAATCCAATACTGGTCAGCACACTAGCAACTATAGACAATCGTTAGTGTGCTTTAGTTTTCCTACTGGTGTAAGTACCTGATGTAAAGTAAAACTACTAGCAGTAGTATTACAACGTGAAGAAAAAATTCTCTTAAAGTCATAATACATCGCCTCCTTTACTAATAGATTTTTAGATTGCAACTCCTAGATGGTTAAATGTCTATATTGTAAAGGATTAGCACCTAACGAATTAAGCATATCCATGATTTAATTATAATCCAATGAGATAGTGATGTCAATAAAAATATTAAAAATATTTTTATTTTTTTGATTTTGTTGATATATTTAATATTTTTGTAAATTAATGTAAATTATCTTGATTAATATATTAAAAAATAATATAATATAGGACTAGGTGGTGGTAGTATGTTAACAATTCATAGAACTTATTATGATAATTATAAAGTAGACGATAAAGAAGCATTAAAGAGTTTATTAAAAAGATATGAAGATACTCTTAATAAACCAACTTTAGAATATTTAAATAGTTTAATAGAATTAGAGTTTTCAGTTCTTAAAAATAATATTAGTAGTACGAAGAAAGAAAATTTAATTGAATTAGAATTATATAGAAGAATAGCAATTTATAATATTTATAATCGAGTTTTAAATATATTAAAAAATCATGAAGATCTTGATATTCAAAGTAATAGTGCAGGTTATGAAGGAGTTTATGTATTTAAAAAAATAAATGATGAAAGTATTGTTGAGTTATTTAATTTTGATTATGATATAAATAGAAGTAGAGTTGGAGAAATAGAATTTTTTGAAACAAGAGAAGAAACGGAAGAAGAAAGAATTTCTAAAATAAATTACGTTAAAGGTGCAATTGAAAGAATTAGTAATGAAAGTAATGATAAGGATGTAGAAGATATTAAGTTAGATAGAATAAGAAGAATAGAACATTATAAAAGAATGTTAAGTGAATTAGAAAAGAAAAAAGTCTTAACAGATATAGATAGATTAAAGATAGAAACTAGTAAGTATTATTTAGAGTTATTATTAAATGAATTTGGACTTACTAAAGAAGATTTAAAAGATGATAAAGTACTTGTTAAAAGGATGCCTAGATTAAATATTAAAGATAATATTAGATATTTATAGGACAATTTAGTTGTTCTTTTTTGGTGAATTTTGCTTTACTTCTTTGGGTTTACATGATATACTATTAGTATGGTTGGAGGATAATATGTTAGAAAGTATAAAAGTATGGGTTGAGGATAAAGAAACAATTGTTAAGAAAGGAATTACTTTACTAGAACTTAGTAAAATGTATGATGAGTTATTTTTACATAAGATAATTTTAGCTAAAGTAGATGGTGAATATCGAGAATTAAATGATGTGATTACGAAGCCATGTCATATTGAGTTTTATGATTTATCATCTAGTTATGCCAATCGTGTTTATTTAAATGGATTAGTATTTTTAGTTAACTATTGTTTCCAAGAGTTATTTAAAAAGAAAGGTTATTTATTAACAAGACATTCTGCTGATAAAGGATTATATATTGAAGCAACTTGTAATTTAACAAGAGAAATGGTTTATGATTTAGAAAATAAGATGAATGAAGTTGTTAGAGATAATTTGAAAATTCATAAAGTAACTATTTTAAGAGATGATGCTATTGCTTATTTTGATGAGATAGGTGATACTAAAAAGTCTGGATTATTAAAATATATGACTAATACTTATGTTAATTTATATAGAATGGGTAATAGTTATAACTATATGTTTAGTTTAATGCCATGTGAGACTTCTTGTTTAAATGAATTTAAATTAACTTATTTAAATGAAGATGGATTTATTTTAAGATATCCAACTATTTATAGTGCAGGGGAGATACCTAGATATAAGCATCATGCTAAGTTATTTGAAGTATTTAGAGAGTCTAAAGAGATGTGTAAACTTATGAATCTTGAAACATCAGTTGATTTAAATAATATAATTACAACTGGTAAAATTGGAGATTTAATTAAGGTAACTGAGACTTTATATAGTAATAAGCTTTTAACCATTGCTAAGAAAGTTGCTAGTGATAAGAAAGTTAAAGTAGTTTTAATTGCGGGACCATCTTCAAGTGGCAAGACAACAACGACTAAGAAGTTATCAATGTATTTAAGAAGTTTTGGATTAAATCCTGCTGTGATTTCGATGGATGATTTCTTTGTTGAAAGAGTTGATACTCCAAGGAAAGCGAATGGCGAATATGATTTTGAATGTTTAGAAGCAATTGATAGTAAGTTATTTAATGGTACTCTTGATAAATTATTAAAAGGAGAGAAAGTAATATTACCAGTATTTAACTTTGTAACTGGTAAAAAAGAATTTGATAAAGCAAATAGTATGAAGTTAGAAAAAAATGATATCTTGTTAATTGAAGGTATTCATTGTTTAAATCCAACTGTTTTATCAAATATTGATTCAAGCAAAAAGATGAAAATCTATTTATCAGCCTTAACAGAGATTAATATTGATAAAGATAATCGAATTCCAACTACGGATAATAGATTAATTAGAAGAATTGTTAGAGATTATTATACCAGAAATTATACACCTGAAGAGACTTTAGAGTTATGGAATAGTGTAAGAGATGGAGAAGAAAGACATATTTTTCCTTTCCAAGATGAAGCCGATATAACTTTAAATACAGGTCTTGTTTATGAATTCCCAGTTTTAAAGGTTTATGCTTTACCACTTCTTTATACAGTTAAATCTGATAGTCCTTACTATGAAGATGCCAAGAGACTTATTAGATTATTAGATATTTTCTTACCAGTTCCAAGTGAAGAAGTTCCTAATGATTCTATTTTAAGAGAGTTTATTAGACATAGTTATTTTGATTAAAATAAAAAGATTGGGTAAATTAATAAAGAGAGGAGAAAAAAATGAAAGTAGCAATTAATGGGTTTGGTCGAATAGGAAGATTAGTATATCGAATTATGAATGAGGAGTATCCTAATTTGGAAGTTGTTGCAATTAATGATTTAACAGATCCTGAACAACTTGCATATTTATTAAAGTATGATACGAATCATCGAAATTACAGAATTGATGATATTAAGTTTGATTCCGAAAATATAATTGTTGGTAATAAGAAAATTAGAGTATTTGCAGAAAGTGATCCTAGTATGCTTCCTTGGAAGGATTTGGGAGTTGAACTAGTTTTTGAGTGTACAGGACACTTCACAAGTTATGAAAAGGCGGTTGCTCATATTAAGGCAGGAGCAAAGCATGTTATAGTATCTGCTCCATGTAAGGGCGATGTTAAAACAATTGTTTATAATGTCAATAATGAAATTTTAACTGGTGATGAAGATGTAATCTCGGCTGCTAGTTGTACGACTAATTGTCTTGCTCCCGTTTTAGATATAATTGAAAGAGAATATGGAATTAAGTCAGGTTATATGACTACAGTTCACGCGTATACTAATGATCAAGTAACGCTTGATGTTGCTCATAAAAAGGGAATTAATGCAAGACGGGGTCGTGCTTGTGCTGCTAATATTGTGCCAACTTCAACGGGTGCAGCCTCTGCAATTGGAGCAGTTATTCCTAGTTTAAAAGGAAAGATGAAAGGAATTGCTATGCGAGTTCCTGTTTCAACTGGTTCTGTTGTTGATTTAGTATTAAGATTAAAGAAGAAAGTTAGTGTTGATGAAATAAATGAAACTTTTGAAAATAATCAAAATGAAACAATTAGATTAACTTATGATCCAATTGTTTCAAGTGATGTAATTGGAAGTAGCCATGGTGCTGTAGTTGATGCTTTATCAACGGATGTTTTAGAAACAGAAGATGGGGATTTAGTTAAAGTAATTGCTTGGTATGATAATGAAATGGGATATTCTTATCAAATGGTAAGAACTGCAAATTATTTTGCTAATAAAGAATAAAGATTAGAAAGGAATGGTAGATGTGTTAGATATGATTATATCCTTGTTCCGTGATGGTTTAAGTGGAACGCGTTATATTATATATGTAATTATATGTTCAACTCTACTATTTTCAATAGTTGGATATTTATTAAAGCAGAAGTATGGGAAGGTCGAGTTCAAAGTTGCGTCTTCTGCGGCTACTCAAATATCTAAGCCTAAAAAAGAAAAGAAAGTAAAAACTAAAAAAGAGAAAAATAGTAAGGTTGCTAAAGGAGCATCTCAAGTTGTTACTCCTATTGCTCAACCTCAAACTCCTGCTGCATCTCAAGCTGTTCAAAGACCTGCAGTTCAAGTTACTCAGCAACAAGTTGTTCAAGCTCCAAGTCCTACTCAAGTCCAACAACCAGTAGCAGCAACTCCTATTCCTGAACCAACCTTGGTTCCTAAATCAGTAGCCCAAGTACAGTATCAACCACAAGCAGTACCGCAAGCACCAGTGGTTGCAAATCAACAACCACCATCAATACCGGACTTAGCTCAAGTAAAAACAGGTAATCCAGTTATAGATGATGATATAACAACAGTTATTTAAGAGTTTAAAACTCTTTTTTTAAAATTTAAAAATAGTTTTTATATAACATTTATTTGAAATAAAGGCATAGTTTTTACAAAAAGTTTACATATTAAAGGAGATTTATGAAAAAGAGAAGTATTATTATTTTAATTTGTTTATTATTAGTAGTTATTGTAGGTATTACTAGTATATTATATTTTCTTAATTATTTACCTCATAAGAAGTATAGTAATGAGGACTTTAATATTGTAACTTATAGAAGTAATATTGATATGGATAATGATGGAATAGATGATCAAACCGATATTTTAAATAGTGTTAGAAAATATCTTGATACAAAACCTAAATATAAAAGTAAGTATTATGATGGTGGGTACCCAACTGACAATTATGGAGTTTGTACGGATGTTGTTGCCTTTGGACTTAAAGGGGCAGGTTATGATTTAAGAGAATTAGTAGATATGGATATTAGAAATAATAAAGAAAACTATGATATAGATAAGATTGATAAGAATATTGATTTTCGAAGAGTTAGAAATTTACAAGTATATTTCAAAAATAATCTAATTAATTTAACAACTGATATATCTGATATAGAAGAGTTTCAAGGTGGAGATATTGTAGTATTCAAAAATCATATAGGAATTATATCAGATAAGAGAAATAGAAAAGGAATACCTTTCTTAATTCATCATGCAAACCCTTATCAAAGATATTATGAAGAAGATGTCTTAGAAAGATATGAAATACTGGGACATTTCAGGGTTAGTTAGGATTATTTATGATATTGATGGTAAGTGGTAGAACTGATATTGTGGCTTTTTACACGGAATGGTTCATGGATAGATATAGGGAAGGATATGTTGACGTTCGAAATCCTTTTAATCCTAAGTTAGTTAGTCGTATTAACTTTAATAATGTTGATGCAATTTTGTTTTGTACCAAAAATCCCATTCCTATTCTTAAATATTTAAAAAGTATTGATAAACCCATTATCTTTCATGTTACTTTAACTCCTTATAAAGAAGATATTGAACCTAATGTTAAAGATAAAACTCAGATAATTGAAGCAATTAAAGAATTATCAAGTATAGTTGGTATAGATAACTTATATGTAAGATATGATCCAATTTTAATTAATAAAAAATATACTTTAGATTATCATAAAAGAGCGTTTGAAAAAATGTGCAGTTTATTAGATGGTTACGTTAAACATATAATAGTTTCCTTTATCGATGATTATAAAAATGTTCGTAAGAATAAATATATTTTAGACTATAAAGAATTAGATGAATTTGATTATAAAGAAATAGGAATTAATTTTAGTAAGTGTGCTAGGAATCATGGTATGACAGTTCAAACTTGTTTTGAAGAAAGAAACTTAGCTGAATATGGTTTTATTAAGGGTGAATGTTTATCAAGAGAAATGGCTTTCAAGTTAACTGGTAAAGTTTTTAAAGAATGGAAAGCAAGAGGTTGTAGTTGTGCTGAAATGGTTGATATTGGAGTATATAACTCTTGTAAACATTTTTGTAAATATTGTTATGCTAATTATGATGAAGTTAAAGTAAAATCTAATTATTCTAAACATAATCCTAATTCTTCTTTATTAGTTGGAGAATTAGAAAGTGATGATATAATTAAAGAGAGAATTAAATAAAAAATTAAACTAAATGTACCACTTAGTAGGTAGTAAGTGCGAAATTTAGTTTAATCATTATATTGATTAATTTAGTTTAACATGATATATTTATATTGTTAGGAGACTTATGAAAAAAATATTAATAGGAATAATTTGTTTAGTAGTAATAACAAGTATTGTTTTAATAATTATTCTAAATAGTAAAGGAGAAGTTATGGAGAAAATAAAGTTAGTTGTTAACAATCAAGAATTTATAATTAAATTAGAAAGTAATTCATCAAGTAGGGCTTTTTTAGAAAAATTAGATGCGGGTGATATTATAGTTAAAGCTCATGATTATGGCAACTTTGAAAAAGTTGGAGATTTAGGTTTTAGTTTACCTACTAATGATACTAGAATAACAACTAAGCCAGGTGACTTGATATTATATCAAGGTAATCAAATAACTTTATATTATGACACTAATACTTGGGAGTTTACAAAACTTGGAGAAATTGAAAATGTTGATGGAGATTCTTTAAAAAACGTATTAGGAAATGATGATGTTACTTTAGTATTTAAGAGGAAATAACTATGAAAAAATATTATTTATATGAAATGAAAGGAATGTTTTTACAGATATTTTCAATTATAATTTTTATTGTTATGGGTTTATTAACATACTTTCTATGTGATTTTAAAATAACTTATAATGACTTTATTCTAATATTTTTGCTTATGTTACCTTACTTGATACTACATGAAATATTACATAGTATTTCTTATGTTGTAAATGGTGCAAGCTTTAAAAATATTACTTATGAAGTTCATATTGAAAAAGGAATCCTTTGTTGTTTATGTAAACAAAATATTAATAAAAGAAATATTTTAATATCTTTAATAACACCATTTATTATAATTGGAGTTATAACATATATAATAGGAATAATTTTAAATAATTCTATCCTAATTTCTTTATCAATTATTAATATATCAGGTTGTTCTGGAGATTTAGTTATGTTCTTTGACTTTCTAAGACTTAATGATTTTGAATATTCAGAATATGATAATCCTATGGCATTTGGTATTTATACCAAGAATGATTTAAGTAAAAAGGAAATGTTTGGATTAAGAAATATTGGTAGTACTAATAAATTAGAAATAAAAGATTTAAAGAAAATTAAAGTTAGTAAATTAAGTATCGGATTCTTTATTGTTTATTATTTAACTGGAATTATGAATTTATTATTAATTAGATAACTCTACACTTCGTTTGGTAAGTATTTTAAAGTTTCATGTATAATTATTCCATGAAAGGAGAAAGTATGGAACAAGATAAGATAGGTAAGTTTATTCAAAGTTTAAGAAAAGAGAAAAATTTAACTCAACAAGAACTTGCTGATATAATTGGAGTAACTGATAGAGCCATATCGAAATGGGAAAATGGAAGAGGACTTCCCGATTACTCTTTACTTAGATCTTTAAGTGATGCTTTAGAAATAAGTATAAATGAGTTATTAAATGGAGAAATAATAAAGAAGGAAGAAAAAGAAAAAAGATTTGAAGATACAATTATTAATACAATTCGTTATAGTAAAAAGAAACTTAAAAATACTAAAGTAATCTTTGGAGTAATATTAAGTTTAATAGTTATTATTCTTACAACTTTAATAACTTTATTTACAATAGATATTACAAGAATGCGTAATAATAAACCAGTTTTCTTTAGTACATGGGGATTTAAGTATGCACCACCTATTAATATAGAGGATGTAAATCTAGAAAACGTTATTAAAGATTACTTAAGTTATAATAATGGTAAGACTAAAACATTTATTGCTTTGAAAACATATTTAATAACGAAAAAAAATAATAGTTATGATGTATATACTTGGGTTTTAGAAAAAAGTTATTATAAAGATAATAATGAAATTATTGAAAATTCAAGTTCTAGTATACCATATAAGTTTGAAATAGAAAAAATTGATAATGAGTTTATAGTAAAAAGTTATATTATGCCAAGAGATGGAAGTTATTATAATAAAGATATGAAAAAGATTTTTCCTAGTAGTGTCCTAAAAGAAATAGATAATATTCATACAGATGGTACAATTGAAAGATTAGATTTAGAGATAAAAGAACAAGTTGAGTTATATTTTCATGAATATTAAAACAAGTTATGAATGCTTGTTTTTTTAGTAATATTCATATTAGTAAAAACATATAAAAATATTAAAAATTTGAGTAATTTATTTTTATAGAATAAGAAGAAAATTAGAAGTAAAAATTTAGAGAAAAAGAAAAAATATCAAAAAATGTCAAGTATAAGTAAGATACATATTTTATTATAAATAAAGAAAATAATAATTTATGATACTTTTTTTGCTAGAAAATATAAGCAAAATTAAGATACAAAAAATGGGGTAAAAAAAGAGGTAAAAAATTAATTTGTAAAAATTTTTGAAATGTTGCAATTGCAACAATACTAAGTTCTAGAATTTGCTATAATGGATTTATCGTAAGAGGTAGGAGGATGTAAAATGAAAATAATTAAAAGAGATGGTAAATTTGTTGATTTTGAACCAGAAAAAATCGTAAATGCCATAGAAAAAGCTAATGCTGAAGTAGATGAAGAAGAAAGAGTATCCGATATTCAAATTAAGAATATCGTTAGATATATTGAGAAGTTAGGAAAGAAGAGAATATTAGTTGAAGATATTCAAGATATTATTGAAAAGAGAATTATGGCTCTTGGTAAATATGAACTTGCTAAGAAGTATATTACTTATAGATATACAAGAGAATTAGTAAGAAAGAGTAATACAACTGATAGAACTATCAAAGAATTAATTGATGGTGAGTCTGAGTACTGGAATACAGAAAACTCTAATAAGAATGCTAAGATTGTTACAGTTCAAAGGGATTATCTTGCTGGTATAACTAGTTCTGATATTACTAGAAGATTTTTATTACCAGAAGATATCGTAGCAGCACATGACTCTGGAATTATTCATTTCCATGATGCTGATTACTTTGCTCAAAATGCACTTCATAATTGTGACCTTATTAATCTTGAAGATATGCTTCAAAATGGTACTAATATAAATGGAGTAATGATTGAAAAACCTCATAGATTTTTAACAGCTATGACAATTGCAACGCAATTAATTACAGCTGTTTCATCTAGTCAATATGGAGGATGTACAATTTCACTTACTCACTTAGCACCATTTGTAAGAGATAGTTATAATATTTATTTAGAAAAGTATAAAAAACGTAAATTCAAAAAAGAAGAATGCGAGAAGTATGCTAAAGAAGATTTAAGAAAAGAAATAATTGATGGAGTTCAAACATTCCAATATCAAATTAATTCAATGACAACAACTAATGGACAAGCACCTTTCTTAAGTGTTAATATGTATCTTGGAGAAACTTCTGAGTATAAAGAAGAACTTGCTATGATTATTGAAGAAGTATTAAATCAAAGAATTAAAGGTATGAAGAATGAAAAAGGTGTTTATATTACACCAGCTTTCCCTAAACTTTTATATGTTTTAGAGGAAGATAACATTCATAAAGATAGTAAGTATTATTATTTAACAGAACTTGCTGCTAAATGTACTGCTAAGAGAATGGTTCCTGATTATATATCAGAGAAAGTAATGAAAGAATTAAAGAAAAATGAATATGGAGAAGGAGAATGCTATCCTTGTATGGGATGCCGTAGTTTCTTAACTCCAGATAGATCTATTTCCTTAGGTAATATTGCTAAAGCTAAGAATTATGTAGAAGGAAAAGGTAAATATTATGGTAGATTTAATCAAGGTGTTGTAACTATTAATCTTCCTGATGTTGCATTATCTTCTGAAAAAGATATGGATAAATTCTATGAAATATTAGATGAAAGATTAGAACTTTGTCATAGAGCATTAAAGATTAGACATGAAAGATTAAGCCATGCTTTAAGTGATGTTGCACCTATTTTATGGCAACATGGGGCTTTAGCAAGACTTGAAAAAGGTGAATCAATTCATGAACTTTTACATCATGGATATTCAACAATTTCTCTTGGATATGCTGGATTATACGAATGTGTTAAATATATGACTGGACACTCTCATACAGATGGTGGTAAAGGCCATGACTTTGCAATCGATGTCATGGAAAGATTAAATGCCGCTTGTAAGAAGTGGAAAGAAGAAGAGGATATTGATTATTCAGTATATGGTACTCCAATTGAATCTACTACTTATAAGTTTGCTAAGAAATTAAAAGAGAGATTTGGAGTAATTAAAGGTATTACTGATAGAGATTATATTACTAATTCTTATCATGTACCTGTATTTGAAGAGATTGATGCTTTTGAGAAATTAAGACTTGAAAGTGAATTCCAAAAGTTATCACCAGGTGGAGCTATTTCTTATGTTGAAACACCTAATTTACAAAACAATATTCCTGCAGTTCTTGAAATAATTAACTTTATTTATGACAACATTATGTATGCTGAACTTAATACGAAGAGTGATTATTGTCAAGCCTGTGGATATGATGGAGAAATCTTACTTGATGATAATTTAGAATGGTATTGTCCAAATTGTGGCAATCGTGATCATGACACTTTAAATGTTGCAAGAAGAACTTGTGGTTATATTGGAACTAATTTCTGGAATAAAGGTAGAACTCAAGAAATTAAAGAAAGAGTTTTACATGTAGATAACAAGGTTGATGAATAGGATTTAGTTTATGCGTTATAATTTAATCAGAAAAATGGACATTGCCGATGGTCCAGGGGTTAGGGTTTCAATTTTTGTTCAAGGTTGCGAATTTCATTGTAAGAATTGTTTTAATAAAGAAACTTGGGATTTTTCTAAAGGTAAAGAATTTACAGATGAGGTTATAGCAAGAATATTAGAACTTGCTGAACCAGAGTATATTCAAGGTTTATCCATTCTTGGAGGTGAACCTCTTCATCCAAAAAATATTGATGGAACAATTAAATTAGCTAAGGCTTTTAGAGAAAAATTTCCAGATAAAGACATTTGGATATGGACAGGTTTCCTTTATGAAAATATAGTTAATAAAGATATCTTAAACTATGTTGATGTAATAGTAGATGGACAATATCAAGAAGAGTTACATGATTTTAGATTAAAATATCGTGGTTCATCTAATCAAAGAGTTATAGATGTTCCGAAGAGTGTTAAGAAAGATAAAGTTTGTTTAATAGATGAAGCAATGCAAATATCTTAGATTAGTATAGAAATATGCTAATCTTTTTTATATAAAAGTTATCTAAACTCCAAAAAAATACGAAATGTATTGATTTTTTTGGAGTTATGGTGTATATTATATATAGGAGATGAAGAAATATGGAAAGAAAAGCAATGGCTGAATTAGTTAAGTGGAAAGAAAAGAAAAATCGTAAGCCCTTATTACTATATGGTGCTAGACAGGTTGGTAAAACTTATTTAGTAAAAGAATTTGCAAGTAAATATTTTAGAGATATTATTTATGTTAATTTTGAAACTAATAAAATAATTAGTAAGATGATTAATGAAAATATTACTCCAGAATATATAATTGAAAGTTTAGAAATAGCCTTTAATAAAAAGATTGATAAGGATAATACTTTAATATTTTTTGATGAAATACAAAGAAATACAAGAGCTTTAACATCATTAAAATATTTTCAAGAAGATGCTCCTGAATATTTTGTAATTGGAGCAGGTTCTTTACTTGGAGTTCATATTAATAAAAAAGATTTTTCTTTTCCTGTTGGTAAAGTAGAATTTTTAACAATTTATCCTTTAACTTTTGAAGAGTTTTTGATGAATACTAACAATGAATTGTTAATAGAAAAAATAAAGGAATGCTATAATTCAAATAGTGCAATGCCTACTTTATTGCATGAAAAAGCTTTAGATTTATACCATGATTATTTGGCAATTGGTGGTATGCCTGAAGTTGTTAGAGAATATATCAATTCTAAGTCTTTAGTAACAGCAATTGATTTTCAAAAAGCAATTATTGAATCTTATAAAAATGATATAACAAAATATAGTGAGCCTAATGATGCTACTAAAATACTTGCTACTTTTGATTCTATTCCAATTCAACTTGCTAAAGATAATAAAAAATTTCAATATAAATTAGTTCAAAAAGGTGGAACAAGTACTATATTTGGTAATTCAATTAATTGGTTAGTTAATGCTGGAGTTGTTAATATGTGTATAAAAACAAAAATTGGATTACCATTAAAAATGTATGAAGAATTAGAATCTTTTAAACTTTATATGAATGATGTTGGCTTACTTACTAATTTAAGTGAATTTCCTCTTTATTTAATTAAAAATAGAGAAGCTGTTAATGAAGTTATGCTTGGTATGATAACTGAAAATTATGTTGCAAGTTCTCTTAAGTTTAGTGGTTTAAATTTAAATTATTGGAAGAATGAATTTGATAGTGAACTTGATTTTATTTTACAATCAGAAAAAGGTTTAATAATTCCATTAGAAGTAAAAACTAGTAATCATACAAAATCTAAAAGTTTAAATAATTACGTGAAAGAATATAAACCTAAATATGGAATTAGAATTTCTGAAAAGAATTTTGGATTTAAAAATAATATTAAATCTGTTCCTTTATATGCGGTATTTTGTATTAGTAAAAGTAATTTAGATGTATAAAAATGTTATAATTTTATGAGTTATCGACCATTTTTTGAATAATAACACCTAAAAAGTGGTCAATAACTATTGACTTTTGGTTATATATATAATATAATTAATTTGGTGATTAGATGGAAAAATTATATAAAAGAGAAGACTATTTAAATAAGATAAGAGGTTTTTACAATGATACCATGATTAAAGTAATTACTGGTATTAGAAGATGTGGTAAGTCTTATTTTTTAAAAACTGTAATTGAAGAATTAAAAGATAAAGGTGTTAAGGATAAAGATATTATTTATATTGAATTAGATCGAAAAGAATATAAAGATATTGAAACACCTTCTGAATTAGAAAAAACAATTGATAGTATGATTAAAGATAATGATTTTAAATATTTATTCATTGATGAGGTAGAAAATGTAAAGGGATTTGAAACCTTAATTAATTCTTATCGAGAAACTAATAATTTTTCTATTTTCTTAACAGGTTCTAATTCTTATTTATTGTCTGGAGAATTAGTTACTAAACTTACGGGGAGATATATTGAAATAGAAATGTTACCTCTTAACTTTTATGAATATGTTGATATGAAAAAATTTTTAGATAAAAAAGTTGATAATAATATTTATCTTGAGTTTGAAGAATTTATTCGAAATGGTGGATTTCCTGGCTCTTTAAAATATGATTCTTATGAGGATAAGTTATTATATACGAAAAATGTAATTGACCAAATATTTGATAAAGATATAAAAGAGCATAAAAAGATTAAAGATAAATCTTTATTTGAAGTAATTGAAAAATTTGTAGTTAATAATTTTGGTAATATAATTTCAGTTGGAAGTATTTATGATTATTTAATGAAAACTGAAAAAATAAATGTTGATAGAAGAACTATAAAAATATATATAGAAATACTAGAAAATGCTAAGATAATTTATCCATGTGAATTATTTGATATTAAGTCTAAGAAAGTGTTAGATGGGGATAAAAAATATTATTTAGCTGACTTAAGTATTTATTTTGCTTTAAATACTGATAATAGAATTAATTATGGACCAGTTTTAGAAAATGTTTTATTTTCATACTTGAAAAGTAAAAATTATAGTTTAAGTGTTGGTAGAATAGGTAACTTAGAATGTGATTTTATAGCTAGAAGAGGAATAGATGAGTATTTCTATATTCAAGTTACTAAGAATATAGATGATGAAAAAACCAAAGAAAGAGAATATAAACCTTTCTATACAATTAGAGAATTATATCCTAGATATTTATTTGTTTCAGATTTGATATTAAAGAGAAATATAGATGGTATTAATAATGTTAATATAGTTGATTTTATTTATAATAAAGAAGATTTAAAATAGATAAAAGTTATGTTATTTATGTGTTGGATTAGTTTATCTAATCTTTTTTCTATATGAAAAAAACATTAATATTTCATAATTTATTCACAAAAGTCTGATAAGATTTTAAAGGAAAGGAAGAGATTATGTATATTTTAAAAAATGCTTGGATTTCAATTGTGAGAAATAAAGGAAGGAATATTTTAATTGGAATCATTATACTTATTATTGCTAGTTGTGCAACGATTACTTTAGCTATTAAAAATACAGCTAATGACTTGATTGATTCATATGTAAGTGCTTATGATAAGGAGGTTACAATTGGGTTTGATCGAAGTAGCATGATGAAAGATTTAGATATGGGAGACCCAAGTGGCCGGGAAGAAGTAAAAGAAAGGTTTAATAGTATTGTTAATTTATCTTTAGATGATATTGAAAAGTATGCTGATAGTGATTATATAAATGATTATTATTATACTTATAGTATAGGTTTAAATGGTCAAAGTATTGAGAAAGCTGAAGTGGAAACCAATAATAATTTTGGAAGAAAAGATAAAATTAATAGTCAAACAGATTTTACTTTAACAGGTTATAGTAATATCGATGCTATGAGTGAGTTTATTGAAGGAACTTATGTAATGGAAGAAATTGCTGATAATGCTTGGGATATCGCTTTTGATGGGGACTATGTATTTATTAATTCAGAGTTAGCAAGTTATAATAACTTAAAGTTAAATGATAAAATAACTTTAGTAAGTGAAGATTCTAAGACTTATGAATTTCAAATAATTGGAATCTTTAAAGAAAATGAGGATTCTAGTGAACCTAATATGTCAATGTTTTCTAACTCAGTTAATACAATAGTTACAAATACGGAATCTTTAGTTAAGATAACTAGTTCTAATACGAATGTTAAAGGAGATATTCATCCAACTTTTATAATTAATGATTATAATGATGTTGATAAACTTCAATCAGAATTTTATGAAAAAGGTTTAGATGAAAGTTATATTCTTGAAACTAATGAAGAGATTGCTAATGCAGGAGTTTCCAGTGTTAAGAATGTTAATTCATTTGCAACAACGTTTTTAGTTATTACTTTAATTATAGGTGGAGTTGTCTTATTTGTAATTAATATGATTAATATAAGAGAAAGAAAATATGAAATAGGAGTATTAAGAACAATTGGAGTTAGTAAGTTTAAATTAACTATGCAATTTGTTTCAGAACTTTTAATAGTTGCTTTAGTAAGTCTTTTAATAGGAATGGGAATTGGAACTGTATCAGCAAAAGGTGTTAGTAATTCGCTACTTGCAAGTGAGATTAGTAATAGTCAAAATAAGAGTGACGAGATAAATAAGAATTTTGGAAGAGGTGACCATGGAGATCTTGGAAAAGGAAGAGGATTTGCAGTTGTTCAAGCTTATGATTCAATTGATGCTGTTGTTGATATGAAAGTTTTATTTGAATTATTAGGAGTAGGATTATCTTTAGTCTTAGTTAGTTCTATTGCATCAATTACAAGTATTCAAAGATTTTCACCACTTACTATATTGAAAGAGAGGTCATAATGAAAGATATATTACTTAGTGTTAAAAATGTTAGTTATCGTTATAGTGATGCCGAAGAAGATGAGTATGCTTTAAGAGATGTTAGTTTTGAGTTTGCAAGTGGTAAGTTATATGCGATTAAAGGAAGAAGTGGAAGTGGTAAAACAACTCTTTTATCCTTAATTAGTGGACTTGAAAGATGCACGGATGGTGAAATAATATTTGATAATAAGAATTTAAAAGATATTAACTTAGATAAATATCGAAGTAATGATATTGGAATAGTCTTTCAAAGTTATAATTTATTACCATTTATGAGTGCTTCTGAAAATATTATTTTATCAATGGATATCAATGGTAATAAAACTAAAAATAAAAAAGAGCAAGCTATTAAACTAATGGAAAAAGTAGGGTTAAAATCTAGTTATGCGAATAGAAGAGTCTTAAGGCTATCTGGTGGAGAACAACAAAGAGTAGCCATTGCAAGAAGTCTTTCTTATAATCCTAAGATGATAATTGCTGATGAACCAACCGGTAACTTAGATAAGAAAACGGAAACAGA
>CANRHS010000013.1 GCA_947630495.1 uncultured Bacilli bacterium
AGTTTGTATTAATGTTGATATACCCCCCCCATGGTAAACTGATTGTAAACTTTATTAATTGATACATTTAGTAATTTTACATTATTTAATACCATGAAGGTCAACTCCTCTCTACAATATAATAATATCATAGATTTGAAATTAATCAAGTAGTTTTTTTAATTCCTTTACATATTTATGTAAACTTAATTAGTAATAAAATAGAGATCTTTATTCTTATAATAAGCATAGTTAATATCTTTTAATAATAAATTATTATTATTTATTTTATTATCTAACCATTCTAAACTTTTATTTATACTAAATAGATTATCTTTTATTATTTTACCATCTATTATAATACTAATTGGATAATTAGTAACAGAATCTTTTTTAAATATTATTAAATCATTACCATTTTTTATACAATAATCTATTTTATCAGGACTATTATATCCTTTCTTTCTTAATCTATATAATAATCTATCATAAGTATATTTATTACTTATTAAAGCATTAAAGTTAATAATACCTCGATTAATTAAAATATTATTATCATTTAATACTTTATTTATATCTTTATTAATTAGAAATTTATATAAATAATAAGTTATTATTACTATTAAAGATAATAGAAGTAAATAAATAATATTTAAATTAAAATAAATAGTAAACATAGATATATTAAAGATAAATAATAAGATTAATATTTCTAAAATAGTTATTTCTTTTTTATTAAAAATAGTATAAGTTGTTAAAATAATAAATAAACTAGTTAATACTTCTATAATATAATAAAACATAATATCACCATAGACATTATGTTTTAAATTATAATTATTATTCATAGAAATCAAAGGTTTTCTTTGGTTTATTTTGATTATTGTTATTTTGTTTTGGTTTATTATTATGATTATTATTTTTATAATAATTATTTTTATTGTTTTTATAGTAATTATTCTTTTTATTCTTGTTATTATTATAATAATAGTTTTTATTATTCTTATGTTGATTATTATTAGTATTATTATCTTTTTTAATATCTAAAGTTACATTAGTATCTGCTTCTTTAGGTAAACCAAAGTCTTCTTCTTCATCTTCAGTTAAAACTTTAAAGTTATCTTCTTCTAAAGGTTTAAAGTTTTCTTCTTTAGGTTCTATAACTGGAGTTTCTTTGATATCATCATCAACTTTTATATAACCTTTTACAATTAAGATAATATTAGCTGCTGATAATAAATAAAGAAGAGTTTTCATAGGAGCAATTTGATCTGTAAAATAATTAAAATCAATATCATATTTTAATTTATGCCATAAGATTAAGTTTTTATCAAATAAGGCTCTATAACAGAAAACAAAGATTGTTAACATAACTAAGAAGGATGTTAAGTTATAGAAGATATTGTTTCTAACTTCATCTTGATGAAGAAAAGTATTTATTAGTAATAAAATAATTAATAATATATAAGGAAGTATTACTTCAATAAATTCCAAGAAGTTAGCACCAAATGGTTCTTTTCCTAATCTTTGAAACATCATTACGACGATATAAATAGTTGCAAACATCAAGAAAGGTAAGACAAGATTCTTTATGTAATAAAATAACTTATTGAATATCTTGGTCATCACTAACACCTCCACTTACCGTACTTTCTTCTTTAACTTCTTCTTTGGTATTTAACTTTTTAGATAAATTAAGAATTACATCAGCAAAGTCATTATAAGATTTTACAATTGCTATATAATCAGATCTTAAATAGTTTCTAATTGTTGCACTTGTTATACCAGTTGAGAAAAAGTAACTTCCATTGTTCTCTAATTCTTCTAAAGCATAAGATACTCTATCACCCATTATTTCAATTTCTCTTTCGGCAAATGGAACTACTTCTTCATATCCTTTTGGAACAGCATCCGTTGTTAAATAACTTAATTGAACTACCCAACATGTATTAATAAGTTTTCCTTGGAAGGTTTGCCCTAATTTATAAACATCATAAGGACTATAATATTTATTAGTTTCCATTTTGGCTAAACCTCCATCGGTTTCTAAAACATCCTTACAAGTAGAAAGTCTTGTATATAAACTTAAATAAGAAGTATTTTTATTACGATTTTTATTATAAGTATCTAATGTATTTTTAATTTCTTCTATTTTATTTTTATAACTTATATAGGAACTATCAGTATCACTTACATAATAACGTTTTTCAAGTTCTTTAGAGTGATAATAGTTAATTAATAAATAGAAACTAGTTATTACAAATACTAATCCTAAAGCCGCATATGCAAATAGATTTAAATATTCTTTTAAAAATTTTTTCATTTTATCTCCTATCTATTCTTTTTTAAAGTTACTTTATAATGGTAATGTTTACTTAACCAATTCTCAGCATCTTCTTTAATAAAGACTTTTAATTTATAATGATTAGTTGTATTACCTGAAATTTCTCTACTATCTAAAATATTATCTTTAATATTATCTAAATCATCTTCTTTTATGACTTGTTCATCTAAAATTAATTGATATCTTAATTGATTTCTTTTTAATAAAGTTTCTTCAGTACATCCATCTTTAATAGAGTTAATTGGAACATCTTCAATATATAAAGTATAACTTCCTTGATTTTTATTATCATTTTTGATATTGAAGATATAAGCTTCAACATCATCAAGATTTTCTCCATCAGTTGATGTTGCATCTATATCATAAACACTTTTGTCATTATCAATTAAGGTTATACCTCCTTCTTTTTGAATAGTATCTCCTGTTGATATTGACGCTGAACTAACTTTTAGAAAGTATAAATACCAATAATAAGTACCAAAAGCAATAAATATTATTAATAACAAAAATCCACATACTAGTAATAACTTATTTTTCATTTCTTCGCACCTCTTCTTACTCTTCTTTTTAATTTTGATGTTTTAATAATTTTTATTACATCAAAAGTTATTAATCCTACACAAGGAACTACAATTGCTATAACCCAACCATATGTTCGAGATAAGAAATATTGAACAAATCCTATCTTAGGAATTCGCATAATAACTTTACCAAATATTTGGTCTTCATAAACTGGTAAAGTATCTTGGACATTATTTGCATCTCCCTTGAAGATATATACTTTTTTTCCTTCATCATCAACATCCATAGCTATTATTCGATGGGTTATTTTTATTCCATACCATCTTGGATCTTTTGATAAATAAGTACAAACATCACCTATTTTTAACTCATTATCTCGATGGATAACAATTGCATCTTGAACATGAATAACAGGTTCCATACTAGTACTTACTATAATATAAGCACCATATAAAGGGGGTTTAGTTACTCCTTTTATATCATTTATTTTTAAATCTACTAAATAGAAGGCTAATAAAATACCAACTATAATCAAGACAACAATCACCGAGTTCATAATAATAGCAGTTAAAAAATTAAACCACCATTTTACCTTTTGCCAAGGCGTTATAACTTCTACGCTTTTTTCCATTCTACTCACCTTTAGTGAAAGCAGCATATGTATTAACTCTTACACCAAAGGTTTTATTGTTAAAATTCTCGTCAACTATAGCGTCCTCCGAAATCCACATTCGCATGACAAAATCAATCCGACCTTGTCGAGCCTCTTCTTCAGTAATCACACCGCTATAAATAACAACCCCTTCGGCTTCTTCATATTCGCTTTTTTTATAATCTGTAAAGACTTTTATTTTACCATTATTATTATATGATTCTTTTACATCAGCTCCATTTTTTTGTAAATATATTTTTACAAAATTTGGATTTAAAGTATTACTTGCATTTGGTATAGCAGTAAATTCATAATAAGCACCCTTAGTTTTAGATCCAATTATTAAACTAAAGTTATAAACATAGTTACTACCTTTAAAACCTTTTCCTACCTCATCTTCAGTTGGGAATTGATTAACTAAATAAATTCCATTTCCAGCGCTTCCTGTATTTTCTGAATAAGTAATTACATAGTTTTCTTTATTATCATCATCGTCATCATCAGTATTAGTTATTTTAGAAATAAGAGAGTTAATTGTTTCATTATCCTGTAAAAACTTAATAGTTGAAAACGATAACCCTAAAGCAAACATAACAGAAACGGTTGTAAATAATACCAAAAGAATAAACGGAGGGCCTTTTCTTCTATCTTCCTCTTCTTCGTAATAATCACTGGTATTTTCATCATAATCGATATTTTTTTCTTTATCTTCATTTTTATTTTCCATAAATACCTCCGTATAATAAAATAATACCACAAACTAATCAATTTGACAATCTTAAATCTAATTTTTTTTATATTTTTTTAAAAATTTTACATAAAAAAATAAATTAAGACTAATTCCAAAGAATTAATTTCTCAATTTATTCATATATTTATTTAAATTTTAATTTATTTTGCTTGAATTTGTCCATCTTTGGTAACTGTTACAGCACAAGTACTACTTGCTCCACCACCATTTGGTTTAACAGTAATTGTTGTTGTACCTACCCCAACGGCTTTGATTATTCCTTGAGAGTTAACGGTTGCAACATTTTGATTTTGACTTGTATAAGTTACAGTAGTATCACTTGCATTATTTGGAATAACTTCTGACTGTAGAGTATAAGTTTCTCCTAATGGCATTGAAAGTTTTGTTGTTTTAATTGTAACTCCCGTTGCTGGAACGGCTGAAACATTGATAGTTACAGTTGCTGAGTGATTATTTCGCTTAGTAGTTGCTGTAATAGTAGCACTACCAGCACTTATACCTTTAACTACTCCATTACTATCAACAGTTGCAATATTTGGATTGCTACTCTTAAATTCAATTGTTTTAAATGAAGCATTAGAAGGAGCAATTATTGGATTTAAAGTTATTGTTCGATTAATTCCTAAAGCATAGACTTTGGTTTCAAAAGATATTCCCGTTTCTTCGACAATATTAGCAGACTCTACAACATCAATTATAGCTGTATCTTTAAATCCTCCATCGACAGCCTGAGCAGTTATGATAACATTACCTGGTGCTATTGCTTTTACATTTCCACTGGAATCAACGGTTGCAACACTTGGATTATTACTTGACCAAGTAATAGTTTTATTTGATGCATTGCTTGGAATAAAAGCAACATATAATTTTTTTTCTACTCCAACTGGAATAACAGAATAATTAGTAGTTATATCAATATTTTTTAAACCTTGAGAATAATTACCAACCGTAATCGTACAAACATCTGTTTTATTATTAATAGTTTTAGCAATTATTGTCGTGGTTCCAGCTCCAACAGCCGTTACTAAACCATTTTGATTAACTGTAGCAACTCTGGAATTTCCACTTAACCAAGTAATTTTTCCACTTGCTCCACTTGGGGAAATCGTAGATGTTAATTGATTAGTAGTTCCAACTGTTAAATTAATACTTTCTTCTTTAATATCAATAGAACTTGGATAAGTTTCTGTTTTAACACTTTCTCCATTTACAACAGTCGTTGTTCCTTGTTTATATACATTTACATAAGCAGTATCTTTAACTGTTCCATTAAGGGATGATGCAGTAATAATTGCTGTTCCAGGTTTTATTCCTTGAACTACCCCTTTACTATTTACTTTAGCAACGCTTTCATCACTACTTGAGAATTGTACTCCTACTTCTGTTGCATTATTAGGTGAAGTCCTATATGATAAAGTATCAGTATATCCAACAGCTAAACTTACTCTCTTTTCATTAAAATCAAGTCCTTTAAGAGCTATACTTTTCCCTGATACATTTACTATACACTCATTTGTTTTATCATTAATTAAAGTCTTAACAGTAATCGTAGCCGTACCTGGTTTTAACGCCTCAACATAACCTGTTGTTTCATTAACTCTTACAATACTTTCATCACTACTTTCAAATTTAACTTGTTTATTAGTTGAATTTTCTGGTAAAACAGTATAAACAAATTGATAACTATATCCTTTCTTTAATCCTATTTCATTTTGATTTAAAGTAACTACCTCCGGTGCTATATCCGAATTTAAAGAAATAACCCCCGTTTTGATTAGAACTAAGAATAAAACTATCAAAAGTATTATTACTAATAATATCTTCCAAATAACTGAAAAGATTCTGTTAACTGGTGTCATACTTCCTTCTACTACATAAACACTTGGATCTTTTACATTTTCTTTATTTTCTTCATTTTCTTCATTTTTATTTTGACTATTATAATTTGTATACATATTTCCCTCCATCTATCTTATAACTAAAAATATTATAGCATAAAAACTCCTAAATTAAAATACCTTAAATGCACAAAAATTATTAAATTTATTATTTTTATAAATAGCAAGTTCTTGATTATTACTATCTAATAACAAAATATACTCATTTTTTTCTTTTAATTCAATAGAATTACCATTTTTTATTTTTTTTAATAAACTCTCATCTTTAATAACAACTTGTTTAATATCAAGAGCATCTTTTATATTAATAATCTTATAGTTATCATCTACTTTATTACTATTTTCTAACTTAAACTTTCCACTTTTAGTTCTAATTAAATCTTTCATTGTCATATTTATTTTTAAAGATTTCCCTATATCTCTAATTAAACTTCTAATATAACATCCTTTACTAACTAAAACTTTAAATTTGAATTCTTGATTCTTTTTATATTCTAAAAGTTCTATTTCAAATATTTCTACTTCTTTTTTAGGTAAATCAATTTCTCTTTTTTCTCTTCCATATTGATATAGTCTTTTTCCATTTACTTTTACGGCACTAAATAAGGGAACTTCCTGGAAATATTTCTTTTTAAAACTCTCTAGTACTTTTTCTAATTCTTCTTGTTCTAAGTTAAAGTTATAGTTTTCTTCTAATGTATTACCCGTTATATCTAAAGTATCAGTTTTTAGTCCTAATTTAGCAGTTGCTATATATTCTTTAGTATCTAAAGTTAGCATTTCCAAAATTTTAGTTGCTTTCCCTACTCCAATTACTAAAAGTCCTGTTGCTAAGGGATCAAGCGTTCCTGCATGTCCTACTTTTTTAATATTTAGTTTTTTAGATACTAAATTAACAACATCCCTACTAGTTAAATTTTTTTCTTTATTTATTAAAATTATTCCATCCATATATTACCTATAAAATTTATAATTACCACTTTCAAGATTAAGACTATGACAATCATTATCATTAAGTTCAGTATGAACTGTACAACTATTATCTAACGTATAACTATTACAAGTACGATATTCCCTACATTTAGCTTTATCTTCATCTTTTTGATCATCACAGTTTAAATAAGCATTTATATTATTAATACATTGGGAATCAGCATTGGTATAACATTTACTTACTTTATAATCATTATTACCTGTAATATTATCAAATATGTTTAAAACACCTGTAACAATTGTTGGTAATAAGAAAACAATTAAAGCCGCTCCTAATCTAATTCCAATTTTCTTAATTCCATCTTTATTATCAGGATTAACCATATTTTTAAATAAATCAATAGAAATCCATATGATAAGCGCAATTGGAATTACAAATTTAATAATTGTTAAAGCAGTCTTTATTAAAGACATTGCTTTTAAAAAACCTATATTATCACATATATAAAATAAAGTATTAAACATAATTTCACATCCTTAAAGATATTATACAATAAATTTCTAAAATAATAAACATTTTTTTAAAAATTACATATAATGTTTTGAGGTGGAAACTATGTATAATAATCCATATAATTTTTATCCATATATGAATGTCAATAATCTAGGAGCGATGCAAACTGCAAATTTAGGACGAGGAGCCTTAGCAGGTGGTGTATTAAGAGGAGCAAGACCTAGTTTATTTAATTCAATTAGAAATATTAAATGGGGTTCTATTTTAACTAATACGCAAAAGACTTTAAATGTTATTAATCAAGCAATCCCTGTTTATTATCAAATTAAACCAATTGCAAGTAACCTAAGAAGTTTTGGAAAAATCATGAGTGCTTTTAATTCACCGGATAACGAGAAAACTTCAGTACCTACTAATAATATAGTAAATACTGAATCTAAAAAAGAAGACCAAAATGGTCTCCCAACGTTCTTTATCGATTAGATTTAACAAAGTTATAACTATCGCGACACATATCTTCTAAATTGTATTTTGGTTTAAAGCCTAATTCTTCTTGGGCTTTTTTATTTGATGCATAACAAGATGCTATATCCCCATCTCGTCTTCCAACTATTTTATAGTTAACTTCAACATTATTAACTTTTTCAAACATTTTAACTAGTTCTAAGACACTTGTTCCTTGGCCAGTTCCTAAGTTATAGATTTTTAATCCTTCTTTTTTATTTTTTAAAGCAAGAACATGACCATAGGATAAATCACAGACATGAATAAAATCCCTGACCCCTGTTCCATCAACAGTATCATAGTCATCACCAAAGATACTTAAAATTGGAAGTTCATGAGTTGCAACTTTAACGATATAAGGCATTAAATTATTAGGTATACCATTTGGATCTTCTCCAAGAAGTCCGGACTTATGCGCTCCAATTGGATTAAAGTATCTAAGAATTGTTATATCAAAACTATTATCAGCCTTATATAAATCAGTTAAAATATTTTCAATCATTAACTTAGTTGTTCCATAAGGATTAGTAGTTGATAATGGGAAGTCTTCATAAATTGGTAAACTTTTAGGACTTCCATAAACAGTTGCACTTGATGAGAAAACAATTTTTTTAACATTATATTTCATCATACATTTTAAGAGATTAATTGTACTATATAAATTATTTTCATAATACATAAGTGGTTTCTCTACACTTTCAGATACTGCCTTTAAGCCTGCAAAGTGAATAACTGCATCAATCTCTTCTTCTTTAAATAAAGAGTCTAACTTCGTATAATCACATAAATCATATTGATAAAATTTAACACTTTTATTAGTTATCTTTTTAATTTTATCAAGTACATCTATCTTAGAATTAACTAAGTTATCAACTATTATAACCTCATATCCTTCATTTAATAAATCAACGACTGTGTGAGATCCAATGAACCCACACCCACCTGTTACTAATATTTTCATTTGTACCTCCTTAATACGTAACTATTTGTTTATTTATTTCAATTAAATTATCTTTCGAACTACTAGGAATTGTTATTATATCCTTATCTCCATCTGATATAAATCTATTTTTTTCTAATAAATTAAAATTCATTTCAATATCAAAGTCTTTACCATTATTATCATAGGCTCTGCATCTTTTTAAGAAAGTTTTATCAAAAGACTTATCAAAGGGGGAAAATTCACTTTCCCAACCGACTCTAAGGGCTGCTTCTGTTTCATAAGTTTTACCATTATATTCGCCTCCTAATATATATTGATAATTAGGATGCGTCTTCTTATAAGGGGAACCAAATGGTAAAGCCACAATCTTTAAATAATCACCTGGGATAATACTTTCTAATCTTTCATACATCTTTCCTACTACTTCCTTAGTTTTCTCAGTACTAATCGTTGTAAAATCAGGATGGGTGGTCGTATGATTTCCTATATCATAATTATTTTTAATTAACCATTTCATTATATCTTCATTATATTCTTTTTGATTACAAAGTTCATAATTCAAAAAGAAAGTTGCTGTTACATTATAATCGGGATATTTCTTCTTAATTGTTTCAAGAATTCCAATTGCAGACTTTGGATCAAACTCTAAGTTACCATCAGAATCTTTTCCTGTTACTTTAAAGTTATTAGCATTTCCATCATCAAATGTTAAAATAATGGGACTATATCCAAGAGGAACATTAATGTTACCATCGATATAATCTTTTAAACTAATCATTCGATACCCTTTTTCATAATAAAACTCTAAATCTTTAAGAAATGCATCACTTGTCCTCGAATAACCATCTTTATCAACATTCCCACCTGTATACTTAGGTTCTGTATCAATTATTTGATGATACATCATAATGGGAACTCTTCCCAGTTCATTTACTCCCTTTTCCCTAAATTCATCAATCGGAATACTTCCTCTTGATACTTTTATAGTTAAAGTTTTATCATTAATACTACTTTCTATTACAATATCTTTTTTAATAGAATCATCATAAGTATATTCAGTTTTTAATTCTAACTTATTCCTTTTAGCATAATCTTGAACTTCACTTAACTTCATATTCTTAAAATCTGTTATCTCTTCTTGTTTACTATAACTTGGTTTAAGATTATTTATTAACACGATACCTACTACTAATACTAAAGCTATAATTAAAACGTTTCTAACATTTTTCTTTAATCTTCTTTTTCTTCTCATAACTATCACATCTTTATTATATACCAAATTTCGAAAAAAAACTATACCAATTTAATATTTTATCATAAACTATTATAGGTGGATATTATGTTTAAGAAAAAAAATCATGGAATGTTTTGTTATTGTAGTATGTGTAGAACTAGAAGAAAAACTAGTATTTTATATAATATTGTTGTAAGTATTTTTTTAATTATTTGTTTTTATCAATTATTAATTATTTTACTAGCATTTACAAGAATTAATATCTTTATTCTCTTTTTAGAATTTTTGTTTTTAGTTTTCTTAATAACCAGAAGCCTGTTCTAATTTGACAAGTATATCTTTTTTTTATATAATTAACTCGAAAGGAGTTATATAAATGGCAGTTGCGAAGTCTAAGGTTGGGCGTTTCGGTTTATTTCTTGCTAATCCAATGGTTGCTAAGATTGATAAGGTTGAAGAAAAAGGAGCTCCACCTTGCAGTTATAAAGGAATTATTTCTAAAACATTTTTTCTTTTATTTCTAACAGTTGTAGGAGTTCTTGTTTATTTTCTTACTCATGAATTTATGCCAACAAGTGCAGTTATAAATGTTGATAATTTTATTTTTAATTATATTGAAGCTATAATTGCTTTTAGTTCTATAATACTTGCAGCAATTGGAACGTTTATTGTTTTCAAGTTTGTAAGGAGTGCACATTTCTTTGGAATGTTCTATTCTCTTGCAGAAGGTTATTTCTTAGCATTTCTTTTTAATGCAGCAGGCACGGATTTTCTATTTACTTGTTTAATTGCTTTTGGAATTACAATTTTATTAGTTGCATCAATGTTATTACTTTATAAATCTCATTTAATTAAAGTTGATAAGAAATTTTTTTCTTGTTTAATTACTCTAATCTTTGTTGGTATCATACTATCAATTTTAGTTACTATCATGAGTTTTATTCCAGTAACTAAAGAGTATGTTAAATTTATAACTGATAATATTGGAGTTGTTACTATCTGTGGAGCTCTTGGTATTATTGTTGCAAGTTTATTCTTACTTGTTGATTTTGAAGTAATTGATCATTCAGTAGAAGATAATTTGCCTAAGAAATATGAATGGTTAGGAGCATTCGCTTTATCATTCTCAGTTATTGAATTATATTTAAAAGTTTTAAACTTTGTTATTCGAATGATGTACCAAAATAGTAATTAATATTATAAAAGACTATTAAGGGTTATATAAATCTCAATAGTCTTTTTTTCATTTTAAATAAAGCAAAAAAGAACACACTAACGTTTCGTCTATGCGTTAGCGTGCCAGCCCAAACATTTTTGGATTAGTACCTAACCTACGACAATTAGGTATATCCGCGTTTATTATATGAAGTTTCCTTCATCTGTATACATAATATCATATTTTTTAGGTTAATGCAAGTATTTTTAGAAAATTTGCCAAAATAAAAGAACTAGTTTGACTAATTCTCTTATAGACCTTCTTCAAGATACATATCAAATAATTCTTTAAAACGATTATAATGCACTACTTCCCTTTGCCTTAACCATAAAAGTGGTCCTAAAACATCTGGGTCATCAGTTAAATCAATTAAATTTTCATAAACGGCTCTAGCTTTTTGTTCAGCAGCCATATCTTCCATTAAATCGGCTTTAGGATCCCCAGTTGTTGAAACATAAGTAATTGTAAATGGTACTCCATTAGCATCTGTTGGATATAAAGCCTTCTTATGTTCCGCATAATGCGGATCAAGGCCTGCTGCTTTAATTTCCGCAGGAGTTGCATCTTTCATTAATTGATAAATCATGGTTGCGATCATTTCAAGATGCGCAAGTTCCTCAGTTCCAATATCAGTAAGCAAAGATTTTCCTCTATTATCAGGCATTGTATATCTTTGATTTAAATATCTAAGAGCAGCTGCCAACTCACTTTGGGAACCACCATATTGAGTAGTCAAAAGCTTAGCCATTCGTAAATCCTTTTTCTTAATATTTATTGGATATTGTAATCTCTTTTCATATGCAAACATACTACATTTCCCATGGCCAAGTATCATTTTCCCAAGCATATGGAGTTTTCATCATATCATTGCTTGAAACATTAATTGGTCCATATCTCCTTTCATAATTTTCTCTCGCTTCATTTGTCATTTTTCGGTATTTATTAAATAATTCCAAAGCCTCTTTATCATTTGGAAAATTATCTAAATAAAGACTTAAATCATGAGCTGCAAAAGACATTTGTCCAAGATTTAACATAGCTTCTTCTTGTTCACTATTAACTTTAATCTTATAAGGCATATAATTCTTATATTGATTATATAAATTCTTGAACATATTACCTCTTGTATATCCTTCATATGGAGTATATAAAGATAACTTATTACTATTTGCTGACTCATTATAGTTATCTAAACTTAAAGGTCCATTATTCATATTCATAGTATTATTATTCATATTACTATTTCCTTTAAAGTTTGTAAAATAATCTATTTCATCAAACATACTATAATCCATGTTTTCCTCCTATCATTATAATTTATTAACAACAAAAAAATAGTTATAAGACAAATAACTATTTATTTTAAAATTTTTATATCTTTTATTCTCTCAATACTAATTATTTCATTATCCATTGTAATTATATGATTATTAACTACTCCAGCAATTTGACACTCTTTATCTTCATTATCAACATTTATAATTACTTTAGTATTAAATATATAACTATTTTGATTAATTAATTCTTTAATCTTATCTCTAACACTTAACTTATCATAATTCTTATTAACCTTAACTTCTTTTATTTCAGTATTATTATCTTTTAAACTATCAAATACTTCTTTATTATTATGAATCTTCGAAAGTTCTCCTTGATATATTTTAGGTAACTTTTTCAAACTATCACTCCCATTTAATAATATGTTATTTGTATATATTTATTAATTTTTTTCATAATAATAGTATGAAAACAAATAGAACTAATTTAAATATTATTATATCTCTTATTATTTTTTGTATTATAAGTACTTTATCTATCTATGCAACAAGAATCTTCTTAGAAAATTCTTTAAGTAATCTTTATTTAAAACAATTATTCTTTTATCTAATAGGTTCTATTATTACTATCTTTATAACTTATAAAGGATTTAATCTTATTACTAGATATCATTATCTAATTTATATTGGTATTAATTTATTGCTTATCTCGTTACTTATATTTGGAGTTAGTATCAATGGTAGTAAGTGTTGGTTTTTCATAGGACCTATTAGTTTTCAACCAAGTGAAATTATGAAGATTAGTTTAATTATTACTTTAGCAAGTGTTATTAGTAAGTATAAATTAAGTCATGATAAATCTTTTAAAAAGGAGTTTTTATTAATTATAAAGTTATTTATTTTAACTCTTATTCCTAGTATCTTAACTTTTTTAGAACCAGATACCGGGGTTGTTATTATTTACTTTTTAATATTACTTGTGATGTTAATATTTGCAGGTCTTAATAAAAAATGGTATATAATTGGAGGTTTAACTTTAGTATTTACTATTAGTACAGTTATTAGTTTATATATTTTTTCTCATGATTTATTTTTAAACATTGTTGGTGATAAGATTTTTTATCGGTTAGATAGAATTTTTAATTGGGCATCTTCTTCTGGTTATCAACTTGAAAATAGTTTAATTGCAATTGCTAGTAGTGGAGTAACTGGTTTTGGGTTTAATAAGAATCCGGTTTATTTTCCAGAGCCTCAAACGGATTTTATCTTTGCAACTTTTACTTCTAACTTTGGTCTTCTAGGTGCTATTTTCTTAATTTTAATTTTAATAATCTTTGATACTTCAATTTTAAGACTTGCAACTAAGAAGATTAGTTTAAAAGATAAATATATTATAATTGGTATATTTGTTATGTTATTTTATGGACAAATTCAAAATATTGGGATGACTTTAGGGCTTTTGCCAATTACGGGTATTCCTCTTCCCTTTATTAGTTATGGTGGTTCAAGTCTTCTTTCTTATATGTTTATAATTGGAATTATTTTAAATATTAATAAAGAAAGATTAAAGTATAGGAATTAAGTATCATTAAAATTCATAAGATACTTTAGGTGATAATGTTGCAAAAAGTAATAATAAATCCCATTTTTGGAGGAAGTGAAAATGGAACAGTAAGTGGTAATATTATTGAAAAAGATTATAATTTAGAAATATCCAAGAAAATATATGATATTTTAAAGAGTAAAGGAATTGATGTTTATTTAGTAAGAAATGATGATTCAACTTTAACTGATGAAGAGAGACTTTTAATTATTGATACTTTTTTAGATAGTAGTGATGATGATGTAATAATTCTTTCGAATATGCTTGCAAGTGGTAATGACTCGGGAGCTGAAGTTATCTATGCTCTTCGAAATGATGATAGATTAGCTCGAGAAATTAGTAATTATCTAGAAGAAGCAGGACAAGATATTTTAAAGTATTATCAGTTAAGAAATCCTTCAAATACTGCACTTGACTACTACCCTATTATTGCAAATACTGATCCCTCTATTGAAAGTATCATTGTAAGTTATGGTTATCCATCTAATAGTTATGATAATGAATTTCTACAAAATAATATTGATGCTTTAGCTACGGCTACAGCTAATGCCATTTATGATTATTTAAAAAGAGTTAATATCTATGTTGTCCAGTCAGGTGATTCCTTATATAAAATTGCCGAAAAATTTAATACAACCGTTGATGCTATTAAAGAACTTAATAATTTAACAAGTAATAATCTATCAATTGGTCAAGAATTATTAATTCCAAACAAAACTCAGTCTAAACCATCTGATAATAAAGATAATTTCTTTAATTATACTGTTGAATTTGGAGATACTCTTTATTCAATTGCTAAAGAGTATAATACAACTGTCAATGTTCTAAAAGAAATAAATAATTTAACAAGTAATACTTTACAAATTGGTCAAATTTTAAAAATACCAACAAGAATTACCGAAGAGGATACTAATAATTATATAATTTATACGGTTAAATCAGGTGACTCTTTATATAAAATTGCTAATACTTACTCAGTTACAGTAGATGAAATTAAGAATTTAAATGGTTTAAGTAGTAATTTACTTTCAATTGGACAGATGTTAAAAATACCAACCAAAATTAATAATCAAGATAATTATATTACTTATACAGTTAAATCAGGAGATACTTTATATAAATTAGCCAATACTTATGGAACATCGGTTGATGAGATTAAATCTTTAAATAATTTAACTTCTAATAATCTTTCCATTGGTCAAAAATTAAAAATACCATCTTCTAATACTCCAAGTTATATTAGTTATACTGTTAAAGCCGGAGATTCTTTATATAAAATTGCTAATTTATATGGAACATCGGTCGATGCCATTAAAGAGTTAAATAAATTAACTTCTAATAATCTTGCGATTGGTCAAATATTAAGAATTCCAACAAGTTAATAAAACTAGAGTTTGCTCTCTAGTTTCTTTTTTTAGTTCCTGTTATGGCCGAAATCGCCAGCTTTTTTATCACATAACATAATTTCTTATGTGGTATTAATATATCATTTTTTTACTAAAGTCAATATTTTTAGCAAAAATACCTTTAAAAAAAAATTATACATAACGTTAGGCAGAAACTTGACTTTTGCCTAACGTTATGTTATAATGTAATCGAGGTGAGAAAGTATGATATATAATTATAAAGATTTATTAAAAATATACGGAAATCGTAGCAATATAAACAAAGCATTAAAATCACGCAAAATATATAAATTAGAGCACAATATATATTCAACCAAACGTATAATTGATCCTTTAATATTATATTCTATTAAATATCCTTATGGAGTTATTACATTAGATTCTGCACTTTATTATTACAATTTAACTGATGTTATACCACAAAAAGTTTTTTTAGCAACTCCTAGAAATTATAGAGTTTTAAGTAATAAGAACATTTCTCAAATATTTGTTAATTCTAAATTTATAAATGTTGGAGTTAAAAAAATTAAAATTGGAAATAATGAAATAAATATGTATAATAAAGAAAGATTACTTGTAGAAATAATAAGAAAAAGAAAAACAATGCCATTTGATTACTATAAAGAAATTATTTCTAATTATCGAGAAATTGTTGATGAATTAGATACTCAAAAAATTGAAGAATATTTATTATTATATAAAAATCACAACAGTATTGCCGAAACTATAGAAAGAGAAGTATTTTAGTAACATCTGACTTCTAAATATTTAATGATACTTTTAAATCATAGTTAATTATTAACATAACATATTACGATTTTTGTATTGGATAGTAATTTTCTTATGATATAATGGTTAATAGAGAGAGTGATATACATGTTTAGATATGAATTAGATTTACAAAATGAATTTAAAAAAATGTTAGAAAATAATTTAGATAAAAATGAAGTTGTTTTAAAAGAATTTGATGCTAGATTTGGAAATGTTGACTTAGTTAAAGTTAGTTATAAAAGTTTTAATCCATCTTTAGAACAACAATTTAAAATATTATCTAATCATGCAACTTCAGTTGTAGTTGCCTTTTTACACAAAAAGCAAAAAAGAAGTTTTAAGTATTTACACGAAAAAACAGGATATACATATGACTATTTAAAAAAAATTATTAAAACTCTTAAAAAGTACAATATTATAAATGAAGTTTCTGAAAATTGTTTTGTTATAAGTGATACATTTAATTTTCCAAAGTTAAAGTTTATATCTTATGAATTAAAATTAAAAGACTGGCAACATGCAGTATTTCAAGCTAAAAAAAATGAAGTTTTTTCTTATAAATCTTTTGTAGTTATGCCAGACGATATAGCATTAAAAATAAAAGCAAAACATACTGATATATTTAAATTATATAATGTTGGATTAATAGCAGTTAATAAAAATTCATATAAAATTATTATTAATTGTAAAGTAAACAATACTAAAATAATATATAATCCTACTTTAATTAGTAGTATAGCAAAGTCAGTTATTTTAAAAAATCAGATAAATTAAATCTAATTTTTTTAAATAACTTTTTCTTTTTTAATACTTTTAAATATTAAAAATAATATGTAGCAAAATCTATATCCTTGTATTAAAACTACAAATATGTAAATACTAATAAAAAGAGATGATGATATGAACTATATAGAAAAATTAAAAAAAGAATCTAGTATGGCTGATGATTATATTTATAAAGAAATTAAAATTGGAAGTAATCTAATAACTAGTATTAATATAGAAACTATTACTAGTTCTGAAGATATTAATAATTTTATTTTAAAAAGAATTAGTTATTTAGAAAATTTAGATAATAATAACTTAAAAGAATTTTTATTAAATTATTTACCAGCAACTACAACTTCTACTTTAAAAGATTATCAAGAATTAAAAAATAAATTATTAAATGGATATACTATTTTAGTTATCAATAATAAAGATATTTTATGTGTTGAAACAAGAAGAGACTTAACAAGAGGGGTTGCTGACAGTGAATATGAAAAAACGATTCTTGGACCAAAAGATGCTTTTATTGAGCATTATAATACTAATCTTGGTTTAATTAGAAGAAGAATTAAAGATGTTAACTTGCACGTTAAAACATTTGAACTTGGTAAGTATACTAAAACTAAGGTTGGAGTTTTATATATAAACAATATTGTTAAACTTGATCTTGTTAATAAAATAGTTAAGAAATTAGAAAGAATTAATATAGATGGTATAATTGATAGTAACTATTTAAAAAGATATTTAGATAATTCTAAAAGTTTATTTCCAACTTTAAAGTCTACAGAAAGACCGGATTTAGCAAGTGAGGCGTTACTAGAAGGGAAAGTTATTATAATTACAGATAATAGTCCGGAAGTGTTAATCTTACCTACTTTCTTTATTGATTTTTTCCATATGAGTGATGATTATTATCAAAAACCTATCAATGTTACGTTTATTAGATTAATAAGACTACTTGCATTTATCATTGCTATTTTCTTACCAGCTATGTATGTTGCCGTTACTACTCATAACCCAGATTCGATGCCAATTAATTTACTTCTTTCCTTTCAAAGTCAAAGAATGAGTGTTCCATTTCCTGCATTTGTTGAAGCCATTCTTATGATTATTTCTTTTGAAATTCTAAGAGAAAGTGATATTCGAATTCCAAGTACGATGGGAAGTGCTATCTCCATTCTTGGAGGTTTAGTCTTAGGAGACGCGGCCGTGACTGCGGGAATTGTCTCTCCTATTATGATAATTGTTGTTGCCATAAGTGCCATTTCTAGTTTATTAATTCAATCAATTGAAGCCATTAACTCAATTAGATGGTATCGTTTTCTAGTAATTATTCTTGCATCCATCTTTGGTTTTTATGGTATCTTCTTAGGAGTTATTTTAATCCTAACCAATCTCTCTGATACTAAAAGTGAAGATAAAGACTACTTATACCCGTTTGCTCCGATTAACTTAGAAGAACAAAAAGATGGTTTTATTAAAATAAGAAATAAAGGTAGGAAACTAAGAAACCCTATCTTAAGTGATAATAAAGTGAGGGGAAGCTAAGTGAAAAAATTATTAATTATATTTATTCTAATATTTATAACTGGATGTGACTCTTATGTTGAATTAAATGATTTAGCTGTTATTAATACATTAGGAATTGAAAAAGATGATAGTTATAAAATATATGCAGGAATAACCGAAATAACGGATAAAGAATCTTTAACTCCAACTCTCAAAGTAATTGAAGTAGAAGGTGATTCTTTAAATAAAATAGTTGATAAACTAAGTATAACTTTAAATAAAAAAATCTATATGTCCCATCTTAACCTTTTGTTAATAAATGATACTATTAAAAATCAAGAGTTAAATAGTATTATTAATTATTTTCTTAATAATAATGAAACGAGAGAAGACTTTTTAGTTGCAAGTACAAGTGATATAAAAGATACTTTAGATAAACTTAAATTTCAAGAAATAAACGAGTTAGTAACTAATAATAAACGAGAAACTAGTAAAACTATCTATACAACGATGTATGATGTAATCAAGAACTACTATGATAAGAATCCTATTTACTTTCCATCTTTAAAAGTATCTGATAATATTTCTTTAGATGGTGTAAAAGAATATAAACATAATAAATATAAAAGCATTTGATAATATTTTTTTCATATTTAGCATAAGTATTAGTTGCGAAAGTATCA
>CANRHS010000014.1 GCA_947630495.1 uncultured Bacilli bacterium
ATGATATTAAAAATTATTTAAATGTTATAAAAGATAAAGTTAAAGAAAATGTTATCTTCTTCCCTACTTCTTTATATTTAAATGATTTTCAAGAAGAAGGATACCAAGTAGGTTCTCAAGATATATCTTTTAAAGAGTTTGGAAGTGTAACTGGTGATATTTCCGTTTTCCAACTAAAAGATATGGGCATTAGTTATACCATAATTGGTCACTCTGAAAGAAGAGAATACTTTAATGATAGTAAATATGTTAATCAAAAAATTAATCTTGCTTTAAAAAATAATATTAAAGTTGTTCTTTGTATTGGAGAAAACTTAAATGAATTTGAAAGTAATCAAACAATTACTATTTTAAAGAAAGAAATAGATGATGCTCTAAACAATAATCTTGATTTAATTAATCGAGATAACTTAATAATTGCCTATGAACCTATCTGGGCAATTGGAACTGGTAAGATTCCAACAAAGGATATTCTTAATAAAACAATATTATCTATTAAAGAATATTTAAAAAGTTATAATTTAGATTTAAAAGTATTATATGGAGGAAGTGTTAATTTAGATAATATCGAAGAATTAGAAACAATAAATCAAGTTGATGGCTATCTAATTGGAGGAGCATCTCTTAATCCTGAAAAATTTTTATCCTTGATAAATAAGGTAAACTAGAGAGTTCGACAAGAAAAGACAAAAAAAGTCCTTTGCAAATTTTGTAAAATATTATATAATGATAATGCGTGCAGTATAGGAAAGGAATAAATATGAAAGAAATTAAAGTGCTTATGATCGACGATAATAAACAATTAGTCGATATGGTTAAGGAGTATTTTAGTAGTCACGCAGTAATCTCATTAGACTTAGTTGCTAATGATGGAGTAGAAGGAGTAAAACTTATCAAGGAGAATAAAGATAATATTGATTTAATCTTACTTGACTTGATAATGCCTAAGAAAGATGGAGTATCCGTTCTTGAAGAAATCAAGGATATTCAAGGTTTACCTAAAATAATTGTTTTAACATCTTATAACACACCAGAGATTATTAGAAAAGTTGCTGATTTAGGTGTTAACTATTTTATGCTTAAACCATTTGAGTTACCAGAACTTGAAAAGAAAATCTTAGAATCTGCAAATGGAATTAAAACTGGAGGTAAAACTTTAGATTTACTTCACAATAATTTACAAATAGCAGTTACTAAAGTTCTACATGAATTAGGAGTACCTTCGCATATTAAAGGCTATGCCTATATCAGAGATAGTATTTTAGAAGTTTATTTTAATCCTTCAATTATTGGAGGTATAACAAAAGAGTTATATCCTAAAATTGCTAAGAATTTTAATACAACAACATCTCGGGTTGAAAGAGCAATTAGACATGCAATTGAAGTTAGTTGGAATAGAGGTAATTGGGATTTAATGCAAGAAATATTTGGTTATAGTGTTGATATTGATAGAGCTAAACCAACTAATTCCGAATTTATAATCACTGTTGCTGATAAGTTAAGACTTGAATATATTAATACAAAGTCAAAATAAAGTATTTGGTTTTAAAACCCGATACTTTTTATTTTACGACTTTTTTAAACTTTGTATCTGACTTTTTTAAAGTTTGTATCCGACTTTTTTAAAGTCAGTACTTATTTCTATTTATCAATATTAATATCAAAAGCATAATCATAACTAATATTTTTATAATATTCTGTTTCTTTAAATGCTTTTTCTTTATGAGAAAACTCAACTATTTCACTTGAGGTATAATCTTTAAAGAAATCATTTACTTTATTTAAAGTATCTAATTCTTCTTTTGTAAATATATTTTTATTAAACTTCTTTTTACTCTTAATATTATGATTTTCATAATCATTCTTATAAACTATATCATAACTAATTAAATCATTCTTTAAACAATCACTTATAATACTTTCAAAATTATCAGGAACTGGTCCATAAGTAATTTTAGCATATTCAAGTCCTGTTATAGAACTACAAGAATTTTTATAAAACAAAAAATCTGCATAAAACATAAGTTTTAATAACTTTGTTTTTAAAACTCCCTTATTAGCAAAATATAAAATCATATTATAAATCTTATTCTTATTTAGTTTAGTATAGCCATTATAAGAATTAGCATCAAAATTTAATTCTAGTAAATTATTACTAGATGTAATTACTTTCTGATATTCTTTATCTGTAAAAGCATCTCTATTACTATCTACTAAAGTTTTTATTATAAAAGGTTCTTTCATTAAACTTTTTAATAAAATTAAATAATTATCATTAGGTATACTTCTTCCCTGTTCATAACTAATTAAAGTTTTTTTAGCACATCCTATTATCTTTGAAAATAAACTTTGAGATAGTTTAAAACTATGTCTTAATTCAACTATTTTTTCTTTAGGTATACCATAGTTATTATTATAAATTTCAATTGCTTTTAAACTTGCTTCATTATCTAGTTTAGCATCATAAACTAAATTATTACAATTTTTACAAAATCTTCTATAAGATGAAAAGTTAATTTTTTCTCCTTTAATTATAAACGTATGTTCATGATTTTTAACATAAGTATCTTCACAACCACATAAATTACATTTCATAAATCCCTCCATAAGCATTCTTATGAAACGACAAACAAACCGTTTCATCCATACCACGACTATCTTGTTCTACCTTTAATTTTATATATGCTAAAGTTCCATTAACACTTCTTTTAAATATTAAAGCCTCACCATTAACACTATAATTTGGCTTAGTATCTGGAACATAAAAATTTTTATTTAACCCAAGTACATATTCCCATGCATCATTTTCTGATATTCCTATTTCAAGTAAAGCTTGAAGATAATCTCTATCTCTCCTTATTTGAAATCTTCTTTTACCCTCTTTTACTAATTTTTTCATCCTTGACAATAACCTAAGTTGTTCACCATTCATAAAACCTCCGTTGTTTATATATGGTAACATATGTTACCGTTTAAGTCAAGAAAAAAAGAAAGATTTTTTTATTTCTTTCTAAATTAACTACATTTCAATAATTCAATAAAGTCTGCACACATATCTTTATAATTTTCTATTTGACTATCAACATCCATTTTTTGATAATATAAATGTTTATTTTGCCATTCTTCATCTTGATGTGATATTTGAATAAGTTCTTCTAAAGGAGCATATTTTAATATATCAAACATCTTTGATAAATATTCTTTTATCTTTTCATCTTGAATATTATAACTATTCTTATTATTACATAAATACTTATAATTATTCATAACAGAATCTACAATTACTCCATTATCATAAGCATACATATCATCATTAAATAATTTTTTATTGTTCATTGCTATATAAACCATTTGGATAATATGTAAATATCCATTTAATCTAATATTTCCTTGATAACAATTTTTTATATTATTAGTATCTAAAGATAATATATATTTAGCAATATCTTCTACTTTTTCCATTATTTCCTTCCACTCTTCTCCAAAAACTTTTCATATATATGAGGATTTATAACTAAATCAAACTCTCCTATATACTCCATAACTGTAGCATTAAAAGTTAATTTAATATTATTTAAATCATTATATTTACCTAAATCTTCTTTATTAAAATCTCCTACAACAGCATTTAAATTTAAATACATAAATCCTTCACTCTTATATTTCTTAATAAGTTCCCAAATAAGAACATATCTTGGATTAAACTTTTTATATTCATCAATATAACTATCAATAATTAACTCTACTCCATTATTATGCTTAATTGTAAAAGCTGCCCCAATTGTTAAATAATCAGGATGTTCTTTCGATAAATTAGTAGAATAAACAAGTTCCGTTTTATAATAATTTAATACTTTATCAGATTCCATCTTTCTACTTATAATATCTTGTTTTTCTTTTCCTGTTATACTAAAATCTTGAACAGCACTTGCTAATTCTTCATTAGCAACAGCTTCCTTATCATATAGTCTTTTCATATTAGTTATATATTTATTTGTATTAACATTTATAAAGAAGATATCAATAGCATTATTCTTTGAAAAATTATTATATAAACCTTGATAATACTTCTTTTTTCTTCTTTTATTTTTTAAAGATGTAAATCTATATAATTCATCAACATTACCTGATGTATCTAAGTATATTTCAACTCCTGCCTCAACTGCTTTATCAATTATCTCTTTTGTTTGATAATCTATTTTAGAATAAATTGTTTTAATACTATTTTGTAAATTAACGAATGCTACTAATCTTGGTTTATAATTTTCAAAATATTTATTAAATCCTTGATGAACATAATTATTTTTCTTTAAAGTATCTAAAATACCATTAACCGTATTACTAAAATAAATAATATTACCATGTCTATCTCTTTCACTACAAATAACAGGTGGATCTATTTTAATAAAAGCATAATGTTGTTTCTTTAATAAATCTATTAAACCACGGGTTACATTACGAACTAATTTTGTATTCGTATAATCAATTAAAAAACCACGTGGTGCATAAGCATATTTATAATATAAATAAAATGTTTTATGTAAAAATAGAGTAACTCCTACAAGGGTACCATTTTCAACAAAACCGATATAAAATGTATTTAATCCATCATACCTTGAAGTTTCAGCATAAGCTGATGTTTGATAATAAGTACTATACTTATGTCTATAGGCAAATTCATCAAATTCGTCCTTCGAAAGCGCTACTATCTTCATACCCCTCAACTCCTTGTCTATATTATATATTTTTTTTTATATTTTATCAAGAAAAAAGTCAAAAATAAATTGAATTTTAATTAGTTTATGATATAATATTTAAGTAAAGGTGGTGGCTATGGATAAAGAAATAGTTGAAGTAATTGACGAAAACTCTTCTAATGATGAAAAATTAAGTAATCAAGATACTCATGAATATGAAATAGTTAGTGTTAAAAAGACAAATGAAGTAACCAATGAAACTTCTTCGGAAGAAGTTAAAGAAGAAACAAAAGAAGAAGATATTAATACTTCAGAAAAAGCCCAAGAAAGTTTAAAAATAATTGAAGAATATGGAGAAAACTTTAGTAAAAAAGTATATATAACTAATCCTGCAATTGGACGTGATAAAGAAATTGGAGAATTAATTGTAACTTTATTAACTCCTGAAAAATCTGCTATTTTAGTTGGTAAACCTGGAATTGGTAAAACTGCTATTGTTGAAGGACTTGGTTATCGAATTAGAAATGGCAATGTTCCAAATGCTTTGAAAGGTTACTCCATCATTAAACTTAATACAGCAAGCCTAACAGGTAATATGCCTGGTACTAATGAACTTAAAATTCAATATATTGTTAATCATTTAAAAAATCTTGATAAAATAATGATTTTTATTGATGAAATTCATACCCTAATTGGAACTGGAGAAGAGACTTTAGACTTTGCTAATATTTTTAAACCTATAATTGATCGTGGAACTATTAAAATAATTGGAGCAACAACAAGTGATGAGTATAATCGTTATATCTTAAGAGATAAGGCCTTCGTTAGACGTTTTCAAAAAATTGAAGTTGCTGAACCAACTAGAGAAATGGTTATTGAAATTATGATGGGAACTTATCCTAAATTTGAGAAAAAAATGGGATTAAAACTTAAATATACAGACTTTATAAAAGAAACAATCATGGCTTTTATAACTGATGCGACAACCGAATTTAAAAGAGTTTATGAAACATCCGTTAGATACCCAGACATTGCTTTAACAATCCTGCAACAAGCCTTCTCTTATGCCGCTTTTGATAACCGAGACGAAGTAACCATAAGAGATGTTAGAAAAGCTATTGCAACAACTAAATTAATTTATCCTGATGTTATCAAGAAAGAATTAGTAAGATTTAATGAAGTATTCCATGATGTTTATCTAATGGAAACTAAACAAATATTAAAAGGAGAAGAATGAAAAAATTTTTTTACTATCTAAGATTAATTACTTTTATTTTATATTTTATTGTTATGTTCCTATTAATAGAAGATTTTTATAAACCCGATATTATAAGATTTATATTCTATATTGCAAGTATTTTCTATTCAATTGTCATGATACTATCTATATTATCTAAAAAAGAAGTTTTTAAAGATTTAATTTCCTTTAATTTAGTAAATATAGGTTTATATACATACTTATTTATTATTTACTTCGTTGTATTTAAATCTCCAAGAATAGAAATATTAAGTAATGAAATATATTTTCGAAATAATTTAATATTATTAGGTTTCTTTTCATTAGTATTAGCAATATTTACTTTAAGTATAAATAAAGATGAAAATGAATAAAGATGATACCTACTCACTATCATCTTTTTTTTCTTCTAATAAACTATTTCTAAAACTTTCATAAATAATTATACTATTTTTTATATTATTATACTCAATAGTATTAATTAATTCATTTTTATCAATATTTCTAATATTATCTAGATTATCTTGTAATTTTAATAACTTAAGAGAGTTATCTGTAAATCTTTTATTTAAGTTTTGAATTAAATAATATTTATCTTGACCTTCTATATTTTCTAATTTTTCTTCGATATATACTAAGATATCATCTTGTAATTTATCTAAATAATCATAAGACTTATTATAACTATCTATTATTCCAATATTTTTATCTAAATCTCTTTTTAAGGTACTAACATATTCTTCTTTACTTACATGTTTTTTATCCATTTCTCTTTTGATAAACTCTTCATCCTGTAAATTATAACTCATAACATCTAAAATATTCTTACTTGCCATTAAAGAATCTGAAACCATAATAGTTTTATTAAATAATTCAATATATAAATCAATTACTTTAATTAAAGACAAACTATTTAATCCTTGATTAAGTACTTCTTTACCTAAATCTAAAATATTACTATTTTTACCTTTTATATATTTTCTATCAGAATACTTTAAACAAAAATCTAAAACCTTATATAAATCAAGACTTTCTAAAGAATCTTTTATTGCATCATAAATATCTTGTCTTTCTTCTTCATCTAAATTATCATAATTAAAGATATAATTCTCTACCATTTCATTTTCCATATTATCCCTTCCCTATCTTTATTTAATGATATAACATTTTAGACTTTTTTTCAAGAAGTTTTATAAAGATTTTATATTAACTTTACTAATTCCATTCAAAATATTGTCAATTACAAGATTATCTATTTTATCTTCAATGATTTTTTTAACACCTCGAGCTCCACTTATCATATAGTTAGATTGTTTTAAGATATCTTCAACTACCCTTTCATCTATTTGAATTTTTATATCTTGAGTTCTAAATTTCTTCTTGACTTTAACTATTTCATTTTTAATAATTGTTCTAACAACATTATCTGATAACTCATTAAAAGGAATAATATGATTTATTCTATTTAAAAACTCAGGTTTCAAGACTTCCATTAGTTTATTTTTAATATCTATGCTTTTATCTTCATTAAAGCCTATTTGACTTACATTTGAAGTAATATTACTAGTCATAATTAAAATAGTATGATTAAAATAAACTTTTTCATGATTAGAACTAGTTATAAAACCTTCATCTAAAATTTGTAAGAATAAATTAATTACACTTGAACTTGCCTTTTCTATTTCATCAATTAAGATAACGGAAAAAGGATTATTCTTAACTTCATCTAAGACAGTTGTTCCACTTTCATAACCAATATAGCCTGGAGGGGAACCTAAAATCTTACTAGTAGTATGGGATTCTTTATACTCGCTCATATCAAGTCTTATTAAATGCATGTGTAATAGTTTTGCATACTCTCTTGCTAAAGAAGTCTTCCCTACTCCACTTTTTCCAGTAAAAAGAAATGAAATTGGTTTATCAGTATTTTTAAGGCCTAATTTAATTTTCTTAGTTTCATAACATAGTTTTTCAATTGCTACATCTTGACCTATTATAATATTTTTTAAGTCTCCTTCTAAACTTTTTAAATTCTTTAAAGACTCTTTATCAACTTCATAAACTGGAACATTTGATTTAGCTTGAATTACTCTTGCTATATCATTTAAAGTTACTATTTTTCTACTTCTTTCTTGTTCTTTTAAATATAATTTATTAATTTTATCTTCTAAGATAATTTCATTTTCTTTTTCTTTAGATGCATTAGAAAATTCATGTTTAATTATCCAATCATTTTTTCTTTTATTAATATCTAATAATTCTTTCTTTAAACTTTCTAGTTTAAGACTTAATTTATCTTTCTTTAAAGATCTACTTGTACATACTTCATCAAGTACATCTATAGCTTTATCAGGATTTCTTCTATCAAAGATATATTTATTAGATAAATTAACAATACTTTCAAGCATTTCATCGGATATTATTACACCATGAAATTTTTCATATATAGGTTTTATTTTTTTTAAAATATTTAAGGTTTCAGCTAAATCTGGTTCTTTGATTAGAATAGTTTGGAATCTTCGATTTAAGGCTTTATCTTTTTCAATACTTTCTTTATACTCTTGAATTGTGGTTGCTCCAATTAATCTGAATTTACCACGAGCTAAGGCTGGTTTAAAGATATTCGAGGCGTCAATTGCCCCTTCGGCTCCTCCGGCTCCAACTAAAGAGTGCATTTCATCAATAAAAATTATTAAATTAGGATTATTTTCTATTTCTTTAATTATCTTGCTAATCCTCTCTTCAAACTCTCCTCGATACTTAGTTCCTGCTACTAAATTAGCCATTGAAACTGACAATATTTTTTTATCTAATAAACTATCGGGAACCTCTTTTTTATATATTTTAAAGGCTAACGCTTCAACTATCGCGGTTTTTCCAACCCCAGCTTCACCAATTAATAAGGGATTATTTTTATTTCTTCGAAGTAAAATTTCAATCAACCGGTTAATCTCGGCTTCCCTCCCTATAACAGGATCAATCTTTCCCTCTCTGGCTTTTTCTACTAAATCTACTCCATGGTCATATATTGACAATTTTTTCTTACCCTTTCCTTTTTTAGAATCATCATCTTTTTCTAAAAAATCTAAGTATAATTCATCTATATTAACTCCTAAATTACCAAGTAATCTAATTCCAACTCCTTCTCCTTCATCAAGCATAGAAACAAAAAGAGCATTAATATTAACTTCAAATAAATTATCATCTTTACTATCTAAAATAGCCCCTTCAATTACTCTTTTTAAAAGAGGTGTATAAATAAAATAAGAATTTAAACTATTACCTATGCCAACGGTTGCAATTAATTCTTCTTTAAAGTTATTATAGTTAATTCCTAATTCATTTAATTTTTTAGTTATTTTTAAATCTTTAAAACTTAAGATACTTAATAATAAATGTTCCGTTCCAACAAACGGGTGCTTTAATTCTTGCATTTCTAATTTTGCTTTTTTTAGTATTTTTCTAGTCTCTTCATCAAATCTTTGAAACATATTATTATCCTCCATATATAATATATGAAGTTTTAAAATTTTTAATTATATTTTAAGTCGACAAAAAAAGAGATTATTCATCTCTCTACCTAGATTAATTATTTATTTAATATTTCTACTATCTGTCATTTGAACTTTTTCAATATTTTCTTTAAATAAATTAACTAAATATTTCATTGTTTCAAATAATTCTTCTTGACTAGCATTTGGTTTTAATGTTTTAGCAGCATTATACCAATATCTAGCATCATAAACTTCTAATATTTCATTTGATAAAAGGTTAAATTTAGACATATCTAAATGTCCATCACGAATTTTCTTGTTTACAAAGCAATCTTCAAAGTTATCTAAGAAAATAGCAGCTTCAAATGGATATCCTGAATGAATAGAAGTTGGATTCATATTCCATTCTTTATTATGATAATTTACTAATCTATTAGAACATCCACAGCAAACACATTCCAAAGTTGGAGCACTATAATGTTCTTTATCAGTATCCCAAGTAGTATAGTTTTCTTCTCCTTTAGTTATAACAAATAAGTGTTTACAATTTTTAACTTCCTCTACCCTTTCTGCTTGAGACTTTTTAAGTTCAGGTGTAACTTCAATAGGTCCCATCGCTTTATCATATTCACTTGCAAGTAATTCGTGCATTTCTCCCTTATAATCCATATACTTCTCCTCCAATTCCCCATTATTGTATCACATTTTTCTTTATTTTGCAAATTACCTATTAATCTATCTATTAATAAAGATTATATAATAAAACTGATAAAACGAAAGACTTTAACTTTAACATTTTTATCAGTTTAATCATTAATATTATTTATATTTACTATCTATTCCTAAATATTCTTCTAAAGTTATCCAATCGCCATTATTATAAAGTTCTTTAGCTAACTCTACTCCTACATATCTATAATGCCATGGCTCATAGATATAACCAGTTATTTCTTGCTTACTCTTAGGATAACGCATAATAAAGCCATATTTATAAGCATTAGCCTGTAGCCATTTATATTCATTCGTAGTTTCAAACTGCTTACTAATCCAGTTTAAATCCATCGCAAGTCCTGATTGATGTTCCGAATGTCCGGCTCTTGCAGAATAAGTATCCGCAACACTCTTACCATCCTTATTAACCCATTTATTATAAACAATTACCTGGTCTTGATAAGACCTAAATCCACTTACAATCTTTAAATTTAATCCATCCTCTTTAGCCGCACTTTGCATTTTATAAAAAGCAGCCTCTGTTTCTTTGGTTAATCCATTTCCATAATTTTTAGGTAAAGCATAAGTCTTATTAGCAATTAAAATACCATTTATATAAGTGACCCCATTTCTATTTTCAATAGCATAACCTTTACTTGTCCTAGCAACTTCAGGACTTGGTTTAGCAATTACTTTTAATTTTAAATCTAAAGAGGTTTCATTTCCACTTGTATCTTTAGCAAGATATTTTAAATTATATTCTCCTACTTTATTTAAATCATAACTTCCATCAAGAGTTGGTTTGATATCCTTATCACAATTATCTTGAACTTTTACATCTTTAAGTAAATCAATGGTGTCCCCTTGATAAACAACAACCTCACCCTTAGCTTCAATTGTAGGTGCTATATTATCTAAAACTTGATAACTTCTTTTATAATTCTTAGTAATTCCTAAAATAGATTTAACTTTAATTTCTACATCCCTTTTTCCAGCCTTAGAAGTATCAACTTTTTTAGATTCAAAATTACCTAAAGTAACTTTTTTAATAAAATCATCTGTTTTTAAAGATTCATTTGCATTTATAGTAATCTTATCTTTAAAAGATACAACAGGACTTACTATTCCTAAAACTGCTAAGAAAACTACAACTATTAAAATAACAATTATTATTATCTTTTTCATTTTTACTCCTAATCATCCTTTATTTGCCAATCAATTGGCTTTAAATTATTCTTAATTAAAAAGTCATTTGTTTTAGAAAAAGGTTTAGAGCCAAAGAATCCATTATAAGCTGAAAGGGGCGATGGATGAGCTGATTCAACTATTAAATGTTTTTTATTCGTAATATATTTTTTCTTACTTCTCGCATAACTTCCCCAAAGAATGAAAACAACTGGTTCTTCTTTTTCATTTATTTTCTTAATTACTTCATCAGTAAAAGTCTCCCATCCTATGTCCTTGTGACTAGCCGCTTGGTCTTTGATAACTGTTAAAACTGTATTTAAAAGTAAGACTCCTTGTGTGGCCCAAGGAACTAAAGAACCAGTATTTGGCATCGGTATTCCTAAATCACTTTCTAATTCTTTAAAAATATTTACAAGTGATGGAGGTTTTCTAATTCCTTTGGGTACGGAAAAACTTAACCCCTCGGCTTGTCCTTCTCCATGGTAAGGGTCTTGACCTAGTATTACTACCTTTACATCTTTATAAGGAGTATATCTGAATGCTCTAAAGACTTCCTTTTTGGCTGGATAAATAGTTTTTCTTGCATATTCTCCTTGTACAAACCTTAATAAATTATAAAAATAATCTTTCTTAAATTCACTTTCTAAAACCTTGTCCCAATCGTTTCCTATCATAACTACACCTACCTCGATAATTCATATATTCTATTATAACATCTTTTCGTAAATTTAGCATAGCAAAAACGTTAATAATTGCTAAAATTGCTGTTAGTATGTCAACCATTCCCCAAAGGACATTGGCACTAATCAAGCACCCTAAGACTAGTAAGATACAAGTTAAAATTTTAAGTAAGAAAATTTGTTTATCTGTAATACTTTTTAAAAGAAATCGCATATTAACTTCTCCATAATAATAACCAGAAATAATAGTTGAGAATGAAAAGGCAATTATACAAAAGTAAAGAATAATTGTTCCAAGATTTCCTAAATGATAATAAAGAGCATCCAAAGTTATCTCTATTCCATTTACATCTATATAGTTACTAGGATTATAATTAGAAGTTAAAATAATAAAAGCGGTTCCTGTACAAATAATGAATGTTGTTATATAAACGCCCACCGTTTGAATTAAACCTTGACTAATAGGACTTTTAGCACCACTTGAACCAGAAGCAATGGCAGCTGTTCCAACTCCCGCTTCATTTGAAAATATTCCTCTTTGAATGCCAATTATAATAACCGAAAACATTCCCCAACCTAAGGCCTTAAAGTTAAATGCCTCATGAAATATCTGACTCAGAATACTTGGTATCATATTAAAGTTTTTAATAACCAAAAATAAAGATACTCCAAAATATAATAACCCCATTAAAGGAACAAAGATACTTGAAAACTTAGCAATTCCTTTAATTCCATTATGAATAATAATAAAGGATAAAACTCCAACTACTAAACCAATTAAAATATTTGGCACATTAAAGAAATTGGTAATTGAAGTTGCAATGGTATTCGCTTGAATAGTTAGAAAACCAAATAGATAAGAAAAGGCTACAATAAAAGCAAATACTAAAGCAAGTTTTTTATAACCAAGTCCATCTCTTATATAATAAGGTGGCCCCCCGTAATACTCACTTCCCTTTTTCTTTTGGTAAATAACAGCAAGTAAATTTTCAACTAAAGAATTTGGAGCCATGATTAGACAAGAGACCCATATCCAAAAAATTGTTCCAACTCCACCTTTATAAATTGCTAAAGCAATACCCGCGAGTGACCCAACTCCAATACAAGCACCAAGTGACACCATCAAAGAAGCAAAAGGTGATATTCCTTTATTATCTTTCTTTTTCTTAAATAAATTATGATAGATTTCTTTAACATTCAAATGCAAAAACTTTAACTTAAAAGCATAATAAACTCCCGACGCTGTTAAAAAGACAGTTGCAACACTCCATAATACACTATTTAAATAAGTCATATGTCCTCCTACTACTATTAAAACATATTTATATATCTAAATTTGTCGAATTAATAACCTATTATTGCTATCTTAAGTGTAACATATCTAACCATATTTAGCAACAATCAACTTGATAAATTTCTGTAAACTTATTGTATAATATTAAACTTCATGCTATAATTTTAACAGTTGGAGGATTTATGAAAAATCAAGAATTTATTCCTATTTTATTAGGAAGTGACCGTAATGTATATGGAATGGCTGTTGCTTTCCATGAAGAGTACCAAATTAAATCTATCTCAGTTAGAAAGACTGATTATTTAGAAACCAAATATAGTAAAATAATTGTTCCTTTTACTAATCCTGATTTAGAAAATAAAGAAACTTTTCTCAAAGTTTTAAAAGATGTTTATAATGAATATAAAGATAAAAAACTATTATTAATTGCTTGTAGTGATGTTTATATGCGACTTATTATTGAAAATAAAAAAGAACTTGATAAATATTTTTTAATTCCTTATATTGATTATGATTTAATGCAAAAATTAGTTTTAAAGGAAGAATTTTATAAAACTTGTACAGAATATAATCTAGAATTCCCAAGAATTTTTATCTGTGATTATACCCATTATAAAGATGTTTCTTTACCTTTTGATTTTCCAGTTATTATTAAACCTAGTGATAGTGTTTCTTATTGGAAAGCTGACTTTGTAGGAAAGAAAAAAGTTTTTATTTGTTATAGTGAAGAAGAATTACATGATATTTTAAATCGTATTTACAAGTCTTCCTATAAAAGTAATTTAATTATTCAAGAATATATTCCAGGAGATGATACTAATCTTCGAGTTTTAAATGCTTATGTTGATAGTAATCACAAGGTAACATTCATGGCACTAGGCCAAATATTACTTGAAGAAAAGACCCCTAAGTCAATTGGAGATTATGATGCCATTATTCCAACCTTTGACCAAGAATTATTTGATAGAATGCAAGAATTCTTAGAAAAGATTAAATATGTTGGTTATGCTAATTTTGATTTTAAATATGATACTAGAACTAATAGTTATAAATTATTTGAAATTAATATAAGACAAGGTCGTAGTTCTTCTTTTACGACTGTAAGTGGTTCTAATATTGTTAAGTATTTAGTTGATGATTTTATCTATCATAAGAAAAGAAAAATTGAATATTTAAATAAGAAATTCCTTTGGAGTATTGTCCCTAAAGGAGTCGTTATGAAATATACTAAAAATAATGAATTAAAGGATATAGCCAGAAATTTATATAAAGAACATAAAGTTAGAAATATCTTATTGTATAAGAATGATTTTTCAATTAGAAGATATATTATTATAAAATTAAAAACTTTAAGGTATTATTCCAAATATAAAAAATATTATAAATAGGAGGCACTTATGGCAACAATTGCTATTCTAGGCGATAATTTTAATAAAACAACTGAGTTTGTTAATAAAATTATTCATAATACTAAAGCTAAAATAGATCAAGAACATCTAAAAATGAATATTATAATTGATAATAAATTATTAGAAAAAAATAATCATGAAATAATAACTATCATAAAAGAATTAGAAGCAATCGATTCAAGTTATTTAGTTCTAACTTTTAATAATGAAGTTATATATAATATTATTAAAGATAATACTAATATTCCTATTATAAATAAAGATTTTAATTTAGAGAATAATGATTTAATTCAGAAAATTATTAGTCTTAAGGAAGTGAACTAATGAAAAAGATAGGTATTATAGGAGGACTTGGTCCTCTTGCAACAGTTAAATTTATGGAACTTTTAAATGATGATTTAGAAAAAATAACTGATAATGTTGAAATGATAGTTATAAATGACCCGACAACCCCTGATAGAACTGATTATATTTTAGATAATACTAAACCTAACCCTCTTCCTAATATTTTAGAAATGGTTAAAAAATTAGAGAAATGTGATGTATCTATCATTGTTATGCCTTGTAATACAGCATCTTACTTTTTTGAAGAAATAGTTAAAAATACTAATATTCCTTTTATTAATATTGTTTTAGAAACTGTAAAATATCTTGCTAATAAAAATGCCAAGAAAGTTGGATTATTAGCAACTCTTGGTACTATTGAAAGTGGAATTTATAAAGATTTATTAAATAAATATGGAATTGAATGTGTTATTCCAAATAGTTCTAATCAAGAAATAATAACTAATATTATCTATGATGGAGTTAAAGGAGGTAATCCTATTAATTTAGATGATTTTTATAAAGTTGTTAATAGTTTGAAAGATGAAAATTGTGAATATATTATTCTAGGTTGTACTGAACTTTCGGCTTTAAGACAAATTAAGAATTTAGATGATGATATTTTAGTTGATGCTATGAAAATATTAGCTCTTAATACGATAAATTATTTAAATATTAAGTAAAACTTTGAGTTTCCGCTTTTTTTTGGCACCTAAACAATTAAAGTGCTAATCAATGACAATATAAATCAAATATATATTATTTTTTATTGAAAAATAGAAAAACACCTAAATTGGTAGTATAATGTTTTTGGATAAATATAAAATTTATGCTAACCAACTTTTTTGGAGGTGTTTTTCTATGAATTATTTTACAACAGATGTAGGTCATTTGAAAAGAGATATTGTAAAATTTTGTTATATTTTAACAAAAAGATGTAAAGTAGTAGATAGTAACTTAATTTTAGATTTAGTGTATGGTATATTAGCCTCACGGGACATTAAGTTATCAAATATAGCAAGGAAATTAGAGGAAGATATAGAACTAGATAATATTATCGAAAGACTTGCTAAGAGATTAAATAAATTTGAAAGTAAAAATATTGTAAGATATAATTTTAGAAAGTACGTTAAAAAATTTATCCCCATAGAAAATGTAGTTGCTATATTTGATGATAGCGATATTGTAAAAGTATATGGTAAAAAATTTGAAGACTTAGATTTAGTTGTTGATGGAAGTGATCCGAATAAAAAGTTTAAACCTGGCTATTATATATGTAATGCATGTATACTTACTAAGAATCAAAAACAACCATTAGAAGTTTTCAGTAAAATTTATTCAACTAAAAGCAAAGGATTTAAAAGTACTAAAGCAATAACTATAGAAAGTATAAATGAAGTGGTGGGAATAGTAGGAACCAATTTTACTGGAATATTTGATAGAGGGTATGATGATAAAAAGATATTTAGATTATTAAATAACCAGGGAACAAAATTTATAATTAGATTAACTTCAAATCGAAATATGTTATTCAAAGGAAAAAATAAAAATGTTTTAGATGTAGCAAAAGGTAGAAAAGGTAAATATAAAATGATACTAAAAAGGTCAGGCAAAAAAGATCAAGAAATATATGTTAGCTATACTAGAGCAAACTTACCAGATGGTGATAAAGAAGAATTTACTATTGTATTTGCTTATGGATTAGGAGATGAACCATTAATGCTTATTACAAACATTGATGTTAAAGATGGAAATGATGCAATTAAAATAGTAAGATGGTATATAGATAGATGGAAAATTGAAGAAGTACATAGAGCAGAAAAAACAATGTATAATTATGAAGATATGAGAGTTAGGAGCCTAGAACAAATAAATAATTTAAATTTTATATTTATGTTAACTTTATTTTTTATTTGTATTCAAATTGAGAAATTAGATACCAAATTATTATCGATAGAAATTATTATAAGAAGTAAAAGTTTAAAAGAAAACTTAACTGTTTGGATAAGTCCTTTTAGCAGAGGTATAGAGGAAATATTGACACATTCTCAAACAGGAATTGAAAATTTTAAGAAAAGAACGAGAAAAACTAAAGAAGAAATTGATATTGAAAATGAAACTCAAATTATATATGAGCAACTGTCAATTTTTGATGATTTAAAAAATGTAAAGTAATTTTATAACTTTACATTTGGCAATTTTATTGGTAAAATGAAAAAAAGCGGAAACTCAAATAAGTAAAACTTCTTGATTAATTAGTAATTATATGATAATATGTATACATGAAGAGATACTTCATATAAAAAACGCGGATATACCTAATTGTCAGAAGTTAGGTACTAATCCCTAAAATTTTGGGTTAAGCACACCAACGTAGACAATCGTTAATGTGCTTTTTGCTTTTTTCTATCCCACGAAAATAAAATGAAAAGTAAAAAATTTAAGGAGTTAAAAGTGGAAAATAAAAAATATGTAAAAGTTATGTATGGTATTACTTCTGGAGCAGATAATGATTTTAAGTATAAAATCAATGAAGTCAATGTAAGTAATAATTGGAATCCAACGGCTAAAAATGGTAAAGACTTTGGAGGATTTAATTATACAACAGAAGATTGTATATTAAGATGGTTACATAGAGGAGATACAATATATGATGTAGAAATTCCAGAAGATGCAGAAAATACTAAAATAGAAAGTTCAACAACAATTTATAGAACTAATAAAATCATAATACGTAATCCTAGAAAAGTTGATGATGAATTAGCATTACATTTTTATAAAATATCTAAAATTCCAGAAAAGTCTTATTATAAAGCATTAGCTGTTGTAAGTATTATGAATTATAGAAAAACTGCTTATGCAATAATTAACGATAGAATAAATAAAGATAATATTGATGAAGTATTAGAAGAATGGAATGACTTTATTTCTCATGGTGGTAAAAATGATAGAAAAGAACTTAAAGGACTTGTAAAAGAGATAGAAGAACAATTAAATAAAATAAGTCAAAATTAAAAAAATTTATTTTCAAAAAAATGAAAAGTCCTTGCTAAAACTAAAATTTTATGATAATATGTATACATGAAGAGATGCTTCATATAATAAAAAAGGATATACCTAATTGTCGAAGGTTAGGTACTAATCCCGAATTTGGGTTAAGCACACCAACGTAGACAATCGTTAGTGTGCTTTTTGCAGTGTCCTAGTTGAAAAAAATTAGCGCAAAAACCACTGCAAATAGTAGTATAACCACAACCCTTAAAAAATTCATTTCTTTATGAGTCATGATATCACCTCCTCTATAGCATATTTTTAGATTGCAACTCCTCGGTGGTTTTTATAATTTGTCTATAAAGGATTAGCACCTAACGAATTAGATATATCCATGCTACTAACATAACATATCTATAACAAAAAAACAAGGTTCATTTTTAAATTTCTGAAAAAAGTTAAAAGTCCTTGCCATATCTAAAATTTTATGATAATATGTATACATGAGGAAAGGTTTCTTTTTGAGTCATGAAACCGCCTCTCCTTTATATATATTTTTAGATAAAAAAGCCCTAATGGACTTTTTTATTTGCCTATAAATTAGATATTTTAAAATTACAAAAAATAACCAGGTAACCCTAGTTATTTATGATATTCTTCATTATTTAAAATTTTATAACTTCGATATATCTGTTCTAATAAGATAACTCTAAATAGTTGATGGGGAAAAGTTAATTTGGAAAACGAAATTCTTTCATTAACTATATTTTTTATATCTTCATGAACTCCATTCGAACCACCTATTAGAAATGTTATATTACTATTTAAATTTCTTATTTTATCTAAATGATTAGCAAACTCTAAACTAGTATAAGTATTAGCATTTATATCAAGTAAAATATTATAATCATTTTTATTTAATACTTTTAAGATATTATCTCTTTCTACTTCTAAAGTCTTTTTAATATCATATGAAGAATCAGGTAATTCTATTATTTCTAACTTAGTATATTTAGAGAGCCTTTTAGAATATTCATTTATCGCAT
>CANRHS010000015.1 GCA_947630495.1 uncultured Bacilli bacterium
TTTTAATGATAAGTTATTTAAAACCAGAAACTTCTTTATATCTTTATTTTTAATATTAGTATTTGTTTTTCTATATGATGTAAGTATTTCAATAGATGCTTTTCAAAATAAACTTCAAACTATTACGAATAAAGAATTATTTAAGAATCCTACTAATCCAAGTATTGCTATTAAACAATTTGGAACAACGATGTATGCTATTTTAGATATTAAAAATGTTTTATTAGATGTAGAAGCTCCTACTTTAGAAAATACTATTAGTTATGAACAAGATCCTAATTTAGAAATAGATGATTCTAAATGGTTAGAGTTAATTGAAAAGGAAGAAAATCCTATTTTAAATAATTTAAATGATTATTTTATTAATAATAAATATACAGGAGAAAATAGTTATACAGGTTTATTTGAAGGAAAGAATTTAATTGTTATTATGATGGAGTCTACCAATAATATATTTATAAATGAAGAGTTATATCCTAATTTTTATAAGTTATTAAGTGGTGGTTATTACTTTAAAAATAATTATTCTCCTAGAAACTCTTGTGCAACTGGTAATAATGAGTTAAGTGGTATGATTGGTCTTTATTCTATTTATAATAAATGTACTGCTAATACTTATAAAGATAATTTATATCCTGAGAGCATCTTCAATTTATTTAACAGAAAAGGTTATAAGACTATGTCAATGCATGATTATACGGAAAAGTATTATCAAAGACGAGATATTCATACAAATATGGGAAGCGGTCATTACTTTGATGTTGATGATTTAGGTTTAAGATATAATGTGCCGGGTGAAGAATGGGCCAGTGATGAAGATTTCATGAAAGAAGTTGTTAAAATTTTAGATAATTATAACAAGAATACTCCTTTTATGACTTGGCTTACAACCGTTACTCCCCATCAACCATATGGTAAAAGTGAATATGGAGATAAGTATTTAGAGTTATTTGATGATCCTAAATATGATAGTTATGATATTAAATTAAAACGTTATATGTCAAAACTTAAAGTAGAAGATGATGGTTTAGGAGTATTGCTTGACGGGTTAGAGAAACAAGGTAAACTTGATGATACTGTAATTGTCTTATACGGAGATCACTATCCTTATGGACTATCCAACAGTGTCCTAAAAGATGCTATTCCAACGGTCGGAGATGAAAAGTATGAAAATGAACGAGTACCATTTGTTATCTGGTCAAATGATTTAGAAGCAAGAACTTTTGATAAATATACATCCTATGTTAATATCTTACCTACTCTTGCAAACCTATTTAATTTAGACTTTGATTCAAGATATTATACAGGAAATGATTTATTTGATGATACTTATGAAGGTTTAGTTATATTTGCAGATTCATCTTGGAAAAATAAATATGCTTTCTATGATGCTAGTACAAGTAAAATAACTTATTATACTGATAAAGTATATGAAGTAGATGATTTAATTAAAATAAATGAAGTTGTTGAAAATAAGATTAAATATAGTAATCTAGCTATTCAACATGATTACTTTAATTATTTATATAAGGAGTTATATGGAAAATAGAATAACAATTAATTGTCAAAGTAGTATTAGAATAGATGCTAATAAAATTATTTACTTTGATCCCTTTAAAATAGATAATGAATTACATGATGCTGATTTAATTTTTATTACTCATGATCATTTTGATCATTTAGATATTGATTCAATCAATAAAATTAAAAAAGATACTACTATTATAGTAATACCCGAAAGTATAAAAGATAAAGTTGATTTTAATAATATTATAACTGTTACTCCAAATAATACTTATAATATAGATAATTTTAAAGTAGAAACAGTCTCTAGTTATAATAAAGATAAAGATTTTCATAAAAAAGAAAATAACTATGTTGGCTACATAATTACTATTAATAATGAAAGAATCTATATATCAGGTGATACTGATTTTATAGATGATCTAAAAAATATTCAATGTGATATTGCTTTAATTCCAATTGGAGGTACTTATACAATGGACTATGTTGAGGCATCAAAATTCATTAATTATATTAAACCTAAATTTACAATTCCTACCCATTATAAAACAATAGTTGGTTCATTAGAAGATGGTTTAAAATTTAAAGAGTTATTAAATAAAGATATTAAATGTATTTTATTAATTAGATAAAGACTATTAGAATTAATTTCCTAATAGTTTATTTTTATACTTAACTACAACTATCACATTTTATTTCGTAAGGTTTTTGTTCCGTTCCTTCTCCTCCTGTTATTACAACATTAGAGTTTAAATTAATAGATGGACGAACACCCCACGCAAACGAAGAAGGTGAAGGATAAGCACTTAAGTCACTTGTATTGGCAATGTAACGAATATAGGAACTATTGGAATATGGTGTTATTAGCAATATACCTGTATTTGTATCTGTAGATCCTTTTCCTATCATCGCCGAAAACATCTCTCCTACTCGCGGTAATCCTACTTTTCCGGTCCATGTACTGCTCGTCTTTCTACATTTCTTTGTTGTTTCTGTTGTATCATTATCTGAACATATCGAATTTTTATAATCTCCAGCATTTAATTTTCCTAAATAGTATGTTCCATCTACTAACATATTTTTATACATTTCGTTTATGCTGTTATACCATGTATTATTCAAATAATAACTCCAATATTTATCGTCACTATCACTTGCTACTGCTGCTATCCAATTATTACTACTTCCAAAATCCTTTTTCATTATTGTATTATCTACATCTCTTATATAATCTACACTTGTTAATTTTGTTGTGTCATTTTCTATACCTACTATTCGATATTTCTTTCCATCAAAATTTACATATTCTCCACTTACTCTACTATTTAATTTATCATTTATTTTGGAAATAGACTTATCTCCACTTATTCGATATGGGTTTTCTTGGGTTCCTTTCCCCCCTATTACCAAAATATCAGATTTTAGATTAATACACGGACGAACACCAAAGCCTCCACCATCTGATGATGGTGAAGAGTTGCCTAGATCACCACCAGTAACTACATAATGAATTGACAAATTATATTGTGATGTTATTAACCACCATTGATACCTTATATTTAAATACCCACTGCCATAAGCGTTATAATCAGCACCTATATTTTTATAACTTTGGGAATGTTCATATGCATTTAATAAGCCTACATTACCTTCGACCATTGTTTCCTCAGTTGGTTTGGAAGGAGTTTTATTTTCATTATTGGTTGCGTTCCATTTTGCATTTTGAACTATTACATTTTCTTGGTTCTCTAAGGTATCTAAAAAATCTTCATTTAACCATTGATATATCCAGGAATCTTTATATGTTATATCTGCTCCCCAATCTATTGCTGTTATTGTATCTTGCGTTATCATCTTCATTGTATTATCTGAATTGATGGATGTTATTCTCCATAGTTTTCCAGAATACCAGACATAGTTAAAGTTTATTTGATCATTTGTTCCAGATAAAAATGTAGTTTCTCCATCGTTTATTGAATTAAAATCATCAATTTTTTCGTTTATCTTATCTAATAATTTTTCTCCTACTGTTATAGAATAAGTTGTTGTCGTTTCTTTATATTTAGCACTTTTAGGTTTAAAATTTACTTTTATATTGGTTGTTCCTGTTCCAATTGCATTTACTGTAACTGTTGTCATGGTTCCAGTTTCGGGCATTACACTTGCAGTTGCTATAGATGGTTCATCAGACTTTGCAGAGAATGTTCCTTCAGTATTGGCTGTAACTGTAAAAGTTGTTTCTCCATTTGGTTCAATTGTTCCTTCTTGTTCATTTAACTCTAAAGTAGGTTCTTCTCCATCTTCTAAGCCTTTTTCAGCAAAATCTCCGGTTACAGTTACTTTAATACTTGCATAGACATTATTGTTCCATGTATCCATTTCATAATCTATACCATCGCCAAGTCCTATTTTGATATCACTTGATATCCAAACATATAATCGATACTTAGTTGATGTTTCACTTGTAGTATTTGCAGATATTCTATCTACCCATATTCTTTTTTCAATTATTGATTCATAGTTACCTTCTTGGATTAATTCTTCTTCAGAATCTTCTCCTGTTACTTTAACTAATCTAAACTTTAAGAATTTATCTTTTATTCTTTCAGTTCTATTTTCGTTACCTTCTCCTGTTGGTTCTGCTCCTTGGTCTAAGACTATATCGTAGATAATATCTTTCTTATAAGTATTCTTACCTTCTACTGTAAATTCAAAGTAATCAGATTTATTATAAGTATCTGATGGAGTTGCATTAGTTACATTTATATTATTGGTTCCTGTATACTTCATGTACACGTCTCCTGCTACTAATAATTGATTTTGACCTATTTTAGAATAAGCCCATAGAGCAAAAGATCCTGCTAAAGTTAGGACTAAAACTCCTACTATTACTCCTAACATTATCTTCTTTTTCTTATTATTTTCCATATAGTACGTCCTTTCTTTAATAGTCTAAACAAAATTATAATACTTATACTTTTACTGCCAGACTATCTATCATAACTAAAGTATAAAATAAAACTTGAGTACAGTCAATACTCAAATTTATTTCTTTATGTAAAGTTTACAATTTTTAATTTAAACCTGGAATAACCTCGATGATATCACCGGTACTAGTATCGGTATCTGATTTTTCAGGTTCATTATCAGAAGTTTTATTATCTTCAGTACTTTGATTAGTATCCGGTTCAGTTGGAGTAACTGGTTTAGCATCTGTTGAAGATTGATTATCTGAAGAATTAGTATCAGTACTAGTATCAGGATCTGGTTTTGGTATTAAAGTATCATTGTTATCTGGTTCTGTATTATCAGTTTTATTATCATTAGTCTCATTATTATCAGGTGTCTTATTATCTTCTTCTTCGTCCTTTTTATCCTCTTCCTCTTCTTTAGGTGGTTCAGGATCAGGTTTCTTCTCTGGCTCTGGTTCTGGAATAAATGGATTATACACGTTACCAGTATTTTCTTGATAAGATGATTCTAACTTTTTACCATTTCTTACATCTTCTAAGGCTTCAATAGCAGCCTTAATTGTATCTTCATTTGGTATCATAACATAAACCTTTTTATCTGGGAAAACACTTGTATAATCATTTGTACCAGTTCCGGTTAAAGTCATTGAAGTTATATTCCATTTAGGTGCTCTATCGATTTGCATTTTAATAATATCTGTTATCTTATCAGTATTCATATTAGTTAAGAAGAATCCATTTAAAGATTCAAGAATTGTTGTATATCTACTTAAAATAGCTGAACTAGATGCTTTTTTGATTATAGCCTGAATTAAGGCTTCTTGGTTTCTTCCTCTATCAATATCACCCTGAGCAAGTACTTTTCTGGTTCTTGCAAATGCTAAAGCCTGTTTACCATTTACATGATTATATCCTTTTCGAAAATAATATCCTTGTCCAGCACTTACAAATGTATATTGTGAATAAACATCAACTCCCCCTAAAGCATCAACTATCTTCTCAACCGAATTAAAGTTAACTTTAAAATAATAATTGATATCAATATCCAAAATATCTTCAATTGTTTTAATACTCATTCCTGTCCCATATAAACCTGCATGCGTTAATTTATCTTTATTAGTTTGACCATGGAATACAACATAATAATCTCTGGGAATATTAACCATCAATATTTGACTAGTCTTTGGATTAATACTTAAGATTATATTAACATCACTTCTTGAAATATTTGAAACATCTCCAATTGTATCCATACCACTTACATAAATATTAAATACTTCTTTAGTTACATCAACATCTTTCGTTAAATTCTCAACTTTCTCTTTAACTGAAAATTGATATATAATTCTATAATCCGTATCAAACGTTTCATATTCTTCACTTAAACTATCATAATAACCATCTGTTGCAAGCATAGCAACTATTTCCTTTAACTTAAATGCTTCTTGTAAAGTTGTATAATCAAGATAATCTTTATTTGTAAACGTAATTTTCTTATTAAGTTCCCCTAATGCTGTTTTATAATTAGCTGCTTCAATATTTACATAACCAATATTCTTTTTTTCTAATTCTTTTATATCCTGATATTCTGAATTAGATGGAACTAATACCATATAATTTCTTGTTACATAAGATGCATTATTAGCAAAAGTATCTAAAAATCTAAATGTTTCACTTACATAAAATAATGCAAAACTAAGTCCTATTATAAATAATATATCTAAAATTACTAAACCTACTTTTATTTTAAAATTAGTTTTTCTTCTTAATATAATAAATAGTATTAATAAAGGTAATCCTACTAATAATATAAAATAAATTATTAAATATTTTAATGGTAAGATATCATACTTTAAGATTAAAAACGTTATTATACTAACTAAAACTAATAAAACTATATTTATAATTAAAGCAAAGATATTTAATTTTCTTAATCGTACTCTGCTTTTTCGTTTTCGCCTTTTTCTCCTTTTTTTGGCTTCCACTATTATCACCTTCTATATTAATATTATGTCTATTTTGTGTAATATAATTATATAACATTTTATATTTTTTTGCAAACCCTATTTATCAATTAATTCTTTTATTATACTTAAAGCCTTATCATTATTACTAATAAACTTTTTTGGCTTAAATTTTTTTATTTTTAAAATAGCACCTTTTAATTCTTTAACATCATTTATTCCTATTATGTAGCCTTCTGAATTAAAAGTATTAGTTATTTCTAATTGATGATTATTTACATGTTCCTTATATTCTTTAAGTCTTGGAACAGCTATAATTTTTTTCTTGTATTTAAGACCTGTTAAGATATTTCCAACTCCAGCATGGGTTATTAAAAGACTACAATCTTTTATTAATTTATCAAATTCATCTTTTCTTATTAAATCAAATATTTGCATATTCTTACTTTTATAATTACTTGAATAGCCGGCTTGAACAATTACTTGATCAGTAATTACCCCTTTTTCGATTAACCTATCAATTTCTTCTAATAATCTTGTAAATTTTTTATCTTGAGTTCCAAGTGTTACTAATATCATACTGCCTCCTTAGAATAATAATCCTATATATATTGCCTTAGGATATAACTTTACCATACTTTCCCATTGAACTAAAAAGTAATCAGCAATTGGATAGACTAGTTTTCCAGCCAATGTCTTAGTTTCCTTATTAGCAAGAGTTTCAATGTATATTACTTTCTTTCTGAATAGTTTTGCAATATAACACATACTAACCGCGGTATGGGTACCAGTTGTAACTATAACATCTGGTCTTATTTTTAAGAATAAGTAAAATGATTTAAAGGTATTATAAATAAACTTAAATAAATAAGGTAAAAAATGCGACTTAGTTCCATAGACTAAATAATACACATTTTGATATTTTTCTTTTAAATATAAATTAGATTTCGTTTTCTCCGTTATCAAACTATAATCATAATCTTTAAATATGGGAGACATTTCCAAGAGTTCGGTTAAATGTCCTCCAGTTGATGATATAAACATAACTTTTTTCATACTGCCTCCTTAATATTTCTTAATAATAAACCACTTATAAAACCTAAGAATAAAGTAACAATCCATTCATCAAAGATATTCCCAGTTAAGGGGCCTATTAAATAAACTAAACATATACACATTATATAAGTCATATTTAAATAAGTAAATTTCTTTTTATTTTTAAATATTTGATATAAACTATAAATAGAAATTCCTATGTAAGGGAAAATAAATAAGATAATTCCAAGAATTCCTATAGAATAAATATGCATATAAATATCATTTTCCATATATATTAAAGCATTTCTAGGTCTTTCAAATGAAAATCCTAATAAATAATCTAATTTATTATTATTTTTCTCAAATACCCATTTAGTAATTAAATTTTTAAGTTCTCTATGATCACATCTATCTTTATAAGGTTTATCTAAAATTGAAAACCAAAAGTCAGGATCTTCTTTATAATTATATAACTTTAAGAAAAACTCTTCATCAAATTCATAAACATGCTGATATTTTTCTAAGAAGTTTATTTTACTTATTTTTTGTTCTTCTTCATTCATACTAGGTAATTTGCTTCTTAACTCAACTAATTCTTCTAAAGCTCCACTTGCCTTGATATTATCCATAACCATATCATGATTACTACTTGCATAAGTTCTATTAGCAACCGGAGTATAAGGATAAATTAGAAGGACTAAAGAGATAAATACTAATATACAAACAATATTATTAGTTATCTTAAGTTTTTTCTTTTTAATAAATTGAAAGAAATAATACATTACTAAACAGAATATTATAACCGCAAGCATTCCTAAAGAAGCAATTCTTGTACCTAACATAAGCATAGATAACATTGTTAAAAATAAAGTAATCATATTAATTAATTTAAATTTATCTTTTAATATAATATAGATAAGAAGTGGTAACATCATAGTCATAACCCCACTTATTTGATTAGCCATATGGAAGATTCCTTTACTTGCAATTAATTCATAACCATACTTGGAATAAGTATTAGGATTAAACCAACTAAAGAAATTAGCAGCAATTATTCTATTACCATTTGAATAAGATGTAAGAGCAACTCCTAAGAAGTTTGTTAAAACCATGATACTTGCAAATATCAAATAAACACTTACTATTATCTTAGATACTTCCTTATCTTCTAAATTAGAATCATAGGTTACAAATATTAATAAAATTGGACAAATCATTCTAATTAGATAAAATATTTCACTTAAGATAGAATAATCTTGATAATTTACAATACTACTATTAAATATACTACAATTATATAAATGAAGAATTGTATATAAAAGATAAATACTAATAAAAGATATTAAATATTTTTTATTAATCTTTTTTCTTACAAATAAATAAGAAGTAATTATTAAAAATGTCATAATAAGCATTCTAATAATTGTTGGAGGTGCAAACTTAAACATCTCTCTTAAGTTATCTGAATATAAATAATATATATCAAATAAGGGTTCTAAGATCATAAATATAATTAAAGTTATCTTACTAATTTTTTTTAATTTCATAACATCACTCATCCAATAAATCTTCTATTTTTTTAATAATATCATTTATATTATAAGAATAATTTTCCAAATTACTACGTAATTCTTGTAATTTATTTTTATTTTCAATGGTATCCAAGATACCATTATACAATCCTTTAAAAGAATTTTCAACTATTATTCCATATTTTTTATTCATTATTTCATGAATACTTAATTCTTCTAAAGATAAAACAGGCACCTTTAGTGTTAAAGATTCTAGTATAACTAATCCAAATGGTTCATAACGAGAACACATAATAAAACAATCTGATTTAAGTAAATAAGGATAAGGATTCTTTTTAGGTCCTAAGAATAAGACTTTATCTTCAAGTTTATATTTACTAATTAAGTTTTTAATTAACTCTTCATCTGGTCCGCTTCCAATTATTCGAACAACAACATTATCTAATTTCGAATTCTTATCAAGCTCATGTAATACTTCAATTAATCTATCATACCCTTTCATTGGATGAATCCTGCCTATTGAAATTAAGTTTAATTTATTTTTATCGTATCTAACATCTTCTTTTAAACTATCTTGTTTTATCTTTTTAACATCAATTAAGTTATAGATAACTTCTGTATCTTTCGCTTCATAAAGTTTTAAGAATTCTTTTTTTACTCCTTCACTTATAGCAATTATTTTATCAAACTTTAAATATACTTCTTTAAATAAGTTTTTATAATTTCCAGCTGAATCAAATTTACTATAATCGGTATGGAGCCAATGATACTTCTTTATACTATCACCATATCCTGTAAAAACCGCGGTTATTCCATCTTTAAATGCTACTTCAACATCATACTTTTTAGTTAAACATTTGCATCTTTCTTTAACTATTTTTCTTTTTATTAATTTAGTTTTTAATAAAAAGATTAAATATAACTTTCTAATTATTAAATTAATTTTTCGAGATTTAATTACTTCTTTTAAACTATAATCAACGACTTTAAAGAAAGGTGTTCCATAAATTAGATTAATACAAGAATCTAAATCATCTAAATAATCTCCATTATTATCTAAGACCATCACGTCAATTTGATATTTATCTTTATTAATAAATCTTAAGATATCCCGAAGTAAAACGGATACTCCACCCATTCTTCTTTCATCAACAACAAATAACACATTTTTCATTTGAACCTCCGAAGTATCATGGGATATAATCTATTAAAAGTTACTAAGTAAAGACCTTTTAAAGATTTATAAAAGTATTTATTTTTTCTATATTTAGGAAAATTAGTTTTAACATTTTCTATAGCCTCCTTTACCCCTTTTTTATATAATTCTTTATCTAAATAAACAACATTCTTAATAAAAGTTGCATAGATATATCTAACATAACAGTATTCTAGTTCATTCTTATATTCATTATATAAATTATTCTTTTTATAGTAATCTAATATTCCATTAAAATTAGATATATAATTAAATACTCTTTCATCAAAAGTACTAGTAATAGCACCATTTCTTTGTAAATAGTTATAAAATGGCTTTTTAATAACACCTATACTAGTAATAAAGGGATATAAACGATATAAAAACTCAACATCTTCATACCAGACTCCTTCTTTAAATAAAACTTTACTTTTTTCTAACATTTCTCTTTTATAAATCTTGTTCCAAACCGCTGGATATATATTAATCATTGATGTTTTTATTTCATCTTTATTTAGTAAATCCGTACTTAAATTAGACAAAGAAACCTTCTTAGTATCAGGATAAACATAGTATAAGTCTGATACTACAACATCAAAGTCCTTAGATTTAGCCTTCTCGTACATCTCTTCTAACATCATAGGTTCTATCGAGTCATCACTATCAACAAAGGCAATATATTCGCCTTTAGCATACTTAAGTCCGAAGTTTCTAGCACTCGAAAGCCCTCCATTTTCTTTCTTTAAAGATTTAATGTTCTTATACTTCTTAGCATACTTTTCAATTATTTCAAAACATTTATCAGGACTACCATCATCAACAACTATTATTTCAATATCTTTTAAACTAGACTTAACAATACTATCTAAACACTTATCTAAATAAGGATAGACATTATAAACTGGTACTATTACACTTACTTTAACCATTTCCTTTTACCTTCCTAATTAATTTTAAAACGATAATCATTCTATAATAAAATAAATTACACATAATCTTATATTTTATATTTTCATCTTTATAATATTTATTGCATCTCCACTTAGGAAACTCTTTCTTCATTACACAAGATACTTTCTTAATATTCTTATTACCTTCTTTATAATCTAAAAACTTAAGATTTGCAGCATGAAGAAGATATTCAATATAGATATATTCAAGTTCTTCTTTGTATTCATTTAAATTACCATGTTCTTGAAACTTTCCTTTTAAATATTCTAATACATAAAATATATCTTCCCATCTTTTATCATATTTCTTTTTATTTAAGATACTCCCATCTCTTTGAGTATAATAGTAAAATGGTTTTTCAAGATAATAAGCATTCTTAGTTAAACTTGCTAAATAAGGAATAATGGCATTATCTTCAAAAAAATATCCTTCTAAAAACTTAATATCATTTTCTATATATAATTTTCTATTTATTAATTTACAAACCGCAGCTGGCATTCCCGTTACTAGACTTTTTAAGTTATCTTTATCATAATGTTTAACTAAGGATACTTTCTCTTTTGTTCCATCTTCATAATACTTATAATAATCTGAGTAAACGATGTCATAATTACCTTTACAAGCAACCTTATACATACTTTCTAAAGTATCAAGTTCTATAAAGTCATCACTATCAACAAAGAATAAATATTTACCCCTAGCATATCTTACTCCGGTATTTCTTGCACTTGCAAGTCCGCCATTTTTCTTATAGATTATTGTAATCCGATCGTCATCATACTTCTCACAAACTTTTTTAATTGAATCATCCGTTGAACCATCATTAACAATTATTATTTCAATATCTTTTAAGGTATTATTGACAATACTATCAAGACACTTAACTATATAATTAGAAACATTATAAACTGGTACTATTACACTTACTTTCATCTTCTTCTCCTATTATTCTATCTAAATTTTCAAGTATCTCTTGGTTATATTTTTTATAGTCAAACTTCTTTTTTATTTTAAATCCATAATTCATAAATTCTTTTAAATATAAATAGTAATCACCAAGAGCACATACCATTCCATATTTATCTTTAATCATCTCTTTACTATCTGAAACATAAGTTGTAATAATTGGTACATTTAAAACCATGGCTTCTAAGAATACAACCGGATTTCCTTCTTTAACTGAGGTTAAAAGAAGAGCATCTGCAATTTTTAAATAAGGATAAGGGTTTTCTAAACTTCCCGTGAAAACTATTTTATCATCTATTTCAAGTTCTTTAGCTTTTTCAATATAAGACTTATGATCTTCTCCATCTCCAATTAAATAAACTAGAAAGTCGTATCCATCTTTTTTTAATTGCCAAATAATATCAAGTAACATATAAATATTCTTTTCAACTTCCGTGTGTCTTCCTATATGAACTAATGTTAATTTATCTTTCTTAATCTTATATTCTTCACTTAACTTAATAATATTTTGATAATCTATTATATTATTAGAAACAAATATTTCTTGGTTATTATTAGGAACTAATTTTATATATTTTTTTCTTAAGGAGTTAGACACAAAAACTAGTTTCTTAAACTTTAAAACTTTAATCTTTTTAAAGAAATTTCTTTGTTCTTCTTTAGTATCAAAGATATTACCATGAATATATAAAGCATTATTACTTGATAAGTAACGAGCCAAGATACTTCCAACAATTCTTCCCGTTGCATAAGAACAAGCAAAGTCATACTTATGATAATTCGAAATAATAAATTTAATTAATTTTAATCTATTAGTAATCTTTCTTTTAATTACATTTTTAGAATCTGATACATGATAATCAATTACTTTAACTTTTTTATTTAATTTATCTAAGAATACTCCTTCTTTATGTTCCAAAATAACAGTTACATCATATTTAGAATAATCAAGTTCATTACTTAAATTGATAAAAGCTTTTTCAATTCCTCCATAGTCAAGATTATTAAGACAAAATACTATTTTTTTCATTTATTACACCCTCTTAATCTATTAGATATTATAAACTTAAGTCTTCCTTTTAAATCTTTATATTCATTAGTTTTAAATGTTAATAAGATAAACATTATAAATGATACTATCATAAGAATAATTCCTTTTAATATAAAGATAATAAAGTTTGTTGATTTAATAATATTAGCAAGGAAGTAACATGGTATAAAAGATATTAATATTAAGATAACATATTTTAGATATTTAAATAAGTATTCTAGTCCACTCTCTTTAAAAACATATTTATAAGTAATATAAGGGTCTATCCAAGTTGAGGTTACAAGTCTTGCTATAACCGTTCCAAAGAAGATTCCCGCAAGTCCCATATATTTTGCAAGTACAATTGAAACGATAACATTTAAAACGGCTGCAACAACCGGAGCAAATTTAAAGTGATTGAAGTTCCCGGAAGCATTCCTAAATGTAAAGCCTGCAAATTGAGCCCCATTTACAAAGAAACTTAAAACAATTGATAATACTACAAAACTTGATAACAAGTAGTCTTTACCTAACCAAAGATTAACAAAATCATTAAACAATAAATATAGACAAATACATAAAGTATTATAAATTATCATAACAAAATAGAATAATTCTAAGAATACTTCTTTACTTTTTTCTTTGTTATCATGAGCAATTAAGTTTCCAACACTTGATGTAAAAGCATTTAAGACTTGTCCAACTATCTGAGTAATAGCATTTATTAGTAAATAATAATTTGAGTAAAGTCCTAAGACTACAAGTCCTAAGTATTTAGATATTAAAATACTATCCGTTCCATTTAAAATAACCGAACTAAATTTATAAATAAATAAAGCTTTTACATTAGTAAATATCTTCTTTCTTTCACTTGTCTTTATACTTTCTTTTCCTAAATCTTTTAAGAAAGGATACATCTTATTTGATTTATGAGCAAGATATATATTAGTAGTTAGAGTTGTTAATAATTGTAAGATTAAATATAGTAAATATTCATGAGTAAAGTAAAGTATTATTAATTGAACAATTATTTGAATTATCTTAAATATATATGTATACATGATAACGATATAATTTCTTTGATCTGCAGAAATTATTGCTGTTTTATAAGAAAAGAAATAAGAAATAGATGTATCTATTAAAAATAAAACATATATTAAATAAATACTTTCTTTGATATTAGGTATATCATTTATTATACTAGGAATAAAAGGAATTATTAAAAGTCCTAAAGAAAGAACTATCAGACCAATTGTTGTATAAGTTCTTTTATAAAATCTAATTAATTTTTTTAATTTACTAGTATCTTTCTCTGCTAAAGGTTTATACATACTAAATACTATTGCATTTCCAATTCCAAGTTCTGCAAAAGACAATATTGTTAAAATATTTGTAAATAAACTATTTAATCCTAAGTATTCACTTCCAAGTATTTTAATAAAAATTGTTCTAGAAACAAATCCTAAGATAAGACTTATTATTTGAAATATGGTTCCAACTCCCATGTTTCTAATGACATTATCAGTTCTAGTCTTTTCATTCATCATCCTCACCCTTATTTATATCAACTTTAATAATACCATGTGTTACTCGATCTTCTTTCTTAGGTAATTTCATATAATCTCCATAGACATGAGTTAAATAATAATCATAGTTATTAGGTATTTTAAACTTATGTCCTTCAAAATCTCCTTCTTTAAGAGGATAAAAGATACTCTTTTCATTAAATTCTTTTTCTATCTTATAATCCATCAAGAAACACATTAATATATTACAATCTTTATTATTATCTTTAGTCATTAATTTTTTATTAATTTTATATAATTTCTTAATACTAAATATCTTTAATATTAAAGATATTATTTTATGATGACAATCACTTATCCCTTTAATATTCTTTTTTATTTGAATAGTATCTCTAATACTTCTAATTAAAGTAGCTCTTACTTTAACATCAGAATAACTATTAGCAGATACTAAATCAAACGGAAATATATCTATTCCTATTTCTTTATTTATCTTTAAATCTTTAATAGCATTTTCAATAACTAAAGTATGACTTTTTCTAACTTTAGCATAGCATTGCCAATAAGAAGAATCGGTTTCTAAACATTGTACATAATATTTTGATTTATTATCTTTGGAATATAATTCAAGAAACTTTTCATAATCACTTCTTGGCATTCCAATATCAATATCATCATCCCAAGGAATAAATCCTTTATGCCTAATACTTCCAAGTAAAGTACCACCTACTAAAAAGTAAGTTAAGTTGTGTTTATCACAAAAGTTAGCAACATCAATTAATATTTCTAACTCTACTTTCTTTAAATCGTCTAATTCTTTTTTACTAATACTTGTCATACAACACCTCTATCTAAATTATACCAGATTTGTAATCATTAATCAATGAAAAAAGAGATATTTGACTATCTCCTTTATATCAACTTCCACATGTATCACATTTTATTTCGTAAGGTACTTGCTCTGTTCCATCACCGGATGTAATTGTAACATTAGATTTTAGATTAATTGATGGTCGCACCCCGTACGCATCGCGTAAGGGCGGAGCGATTCTGAGTTCACCGCGGCTGCTGACGCACCGGACGCCCGAACCACCATATGGTGTTATTAACCATATATCACTTGATGAAGAACCGTTTTGTTTATCCGCAAGTTGCGCTGAGAACATTTCTCCTACTCTCGGTAATCCTACATAGCCTTCCCATGTACTACTTGTCTTATTACATTCTTTTGTTGTTTCTGTTGTATTACTTTCACTACATATTGTATTTTTATAACTTGTAGAGCCTACTGTTCCCAAATAGTATGTTCCTTGTACTAGCATTTTTCTATATGTTTCACTTATATTATTATACCATGTATTATTCAAGTAACCACTCCAATAAGTATCACCACTATCAGTTGAAACTGATGTTGCCCAACTAAAATTACTTCCAAATCTCTTTGTCATTACTGCATTAATGCCATCTCTTACATAATCTACACTTGTTAATTTTGTTGTGTCATTTTCTATTCCTACTATTCGATATTTCTTTCCATCATAATTTACATATTCTCCACTTACTCTACTATTTAATTTATCATTTACTGTTGCTATCTCCTTATCTCCACTTATTCGATATGGATCTTCTTTGCTTCCATCTCCTCCTGTTATTTTGATATCAGATTTTAGATTAACAGATGGTCGCACACCATCCCCACTATCATACGACCAAGTGTTGCCGAGGCTACCGTTGCTGCTGACGTACCGGACGTTCTTCGTACTATCGTATGGTGTTATTAGCCACCAAGAGTAGCCTATATTTAAATAATTTGTGCTAGTGCTTGCATTTTTATAAGCTTGGGTATATTCATATGCATTTAATAAGCCGACTTTACCTTCAACAATTGTTGTCTCGTCTGGTTTACTTGTTGATGTAGTTTCTGCTGCATTCCACTTTGCATCTTGCACTATTATATTTTCTTGATTTTCTAAGGTATCTAAGAAATTTTCATTTAACCATTGATATATCCAGGATCCTTGATAGGTTGTATTGCTTCCCCAATTGATTGCTGTTATTTCATCTTGCGTTATCATTTTTATTGTTCCATCAGGATATATTGCAGTTATTCTCCATAGTTTTCCAGAATACCACACATAATTAAAGTTTATTTCTTCATTTGTTCCTGAAAAATATAAGACATCATCTTCATCATCAATAATATAATTATTTTCTTTTGCCTTACTTAAAACTTTTTTGGCACTTTCAGGATATTCGATAGGAAGTCTCTTTTTTGCGAAATCTCCATTTACAGATACTTTAACTGATGCAAATGCATCATTGGTCCAGGTTTCCATGTCCATATCAGCCGATGCTGCTGCATCTCCTGAGCCTAATACCATTTCGTCACTTATCCACATATATAATTTATAAGTAATTGTTGTTTCTGCTGATTTGGCTCCAATTGTATTTACCCAGATTCTTGTTCCTTCTTTAAAATTTTCATACTTGCCTTCAGCAATTACTTCTTGTTCTTCTTCTCCTGGTAATTGTTCAGTTAATCTGAACCTTAAGAACTCATCTGGTATTCTTGTAGTTCTTCCTTCTGGTTCTTCTCCCCATTTAATTACTATTTCATACCAGATTGGTTTTGTATAAGTATTCTTTCCTTCTATGGTAAATTCAAAGTAATCATCTCCATAGGTTTTACTTGGCATAGCATTTTCTATATTTATAGTATTACTTGTTTCAGTATACTTCATATAAATATCTCCTGCAACGAGTTCTTGATTTTCAGATATCCCAAAATAACTCCATAAAGCATAGGTTAATCCTACTAATACTACTAACACGATTGCTATTATTACTCCTGTTAGTATTCTTTTCTTTTTCTTATTATTATCCATAATTTTTTAACTCCTTTCATTCGTGATATTGTCTCACTATTCTAATAATATTATAAGATAAATACTTGGACTTTTCAAGTACTTTTGAGAGAATTTGAAAAAAGAC
>CANRHS010000016.1 GCA_947630495.1 uncultured Bacilli bacterium
GAAGCCAGCCCTATATGTGGCAACTAAAAAAGTCAGGTGCAAATTTTAGCACCTTAATTGGAGATTAGAGAATTATCTCTAGTCTTTTATTCTAAAATATAATGTATGAAAATAAATACAGAAAGGAGTGAAAAAATGAAGTCAAGATTTAAAATAGTAAAATTAGATGTTAAGTACTGCAATTATTTAAGACAATATGATTATAGAGTATCATATAATGCGGGAATAAAAGATTTAAGACCTTTTATAGGAGTTTTATTTAAGGTTAATAAGCTAGAATATTTTGCTCCTTTATCAAGTCCCAAACCAAAACATAAGTTGTTAACTAATACTTTAGATTTAATAAAAATAGATAATGGTAATCTTGGAGTAGTTAACCTTAATAATATGATACCAGTTACTAGTAATAATTATATTGAGTTTGATTTAGATAAAAAGCCTGCTAATAAATCAGAAAAGTCAAGAATTATACTTTTAAGGAAACAACTTCGTTGGTTAAATTTAAACAGAAATCATGTACTTACAAAATCTCTAGCTTTATATACAAGGTATAAGGAAGATGAATTACCTAAAAATGTTAAGGAAAGATGTTGTAACTTTATATTATTAGAAGAGAAATGTAAGGAATATAATATACCAGTTACAGTATAAATTTCTTAAAAATTATTGACTTTAAAAATCAATAATGTTATACTGATATCGCAAATTAGATATTAAATCTAGTGATGGGGAATATTATAAGAAAAATTATCTAAGTGAGCTTGGTAGAGTGTGAACAAGTGATAAGAACTTATAATTACTATCCCTGAAACCGGCTCTATAAACGGCAACTAAAAAAAGTGGGTGAAGCCAGCCCTATAAATGGCAGCTAAAAAAGTGGGTGAAGCCGGCCCTATAAACGGCAGCTAAAAAAGTGGGTGTGGCCAGCCCTATAAATGGCAGCTAAAAAAGTTAAGTATGTATATACTTTAAATGTTTAAACATCATTTACTTTAAAAATCAATGATGTTATACTGATATTGCAAATTAGATGTTAAATCTAGTGATGGGGAATATTATAAGAAAAATTATCTAAGTGAGCTTGGTAGAGTGTGAACAAGTGATAAGGACTTATAATTCCTACCCCTAAAGAGAATATAGAAATATATTCCGGCAAGAATTTGTCGTTATTTAAAAGAGTTAAATAAGGAATGGTACCGTCGTAAGACTCCTAACTATTCCTTTTTTTATTAGTAAAGGAGGAATTTAAAATGGCTAATAAAAAAATAACAAGCAGAGATATAGACTTTGCTAAATGGTATACGGATGTTGTTGCAGCATCCCATCTTGCAAGTTATTCTAATGTAAAGGGATGTATTATCATGGAACCATATGGTTATCAAATATGGGAAAATATTCAAAATATTATGAATAGTATGCTTAAGAAAAGTGGACATCAAAATATTTCAATGCCTATGTTAATACCTGAAAACTTAATGAAAAAAGAAGGAGAATTAATAAATGGCTTTGCACCAGAAGTTGCATGGGTTACTCATGGAGGACAAGAAAAATTAGAAGAAAGACTTTGTGTTAGACCAACAAGTGAGACCCTATTTAGTGATTATTATTCAGGAATAGTTAAATCATATCGTGATTTACCAGTTAAATATAATCAATGGTGTACGGTTATCAGATGGGAAAAAGAAACAAGACCTTTTTTAAGAGGAAGAGAATTCTGGTGGCAAGAAGGACATACAATTCATGAAACCAAAGAAGAAGCCGAGAATGAAGCAAGATTCATCATGGATGAAGTTTATAAAAAAATGTTCTATGATTACTTTGCAATTCCTGCAATAACGGGATATAAAACAGATAAAGAAAAATTTGCGGGAGCTGATTATACTTTAACAATTGAGGCTTTAATGTATAATGGAGTATCTCTTCAATCGGGAACTTCGCATTACTTTGGACAAAGATTTTCAAAGGCCTATGATATAAAATTCTTGAATCGGGAAAATAAATGGGAATATGTTTATCAAACCTCTTGGGGTGCATCATCAAGGATGATTGGTGCTATTATCATGGTTCATAGTGATGATGATGGTTTAGTTTTACCACCTAAGATTGCTCCAATTCAAGTTGCAATTATTCCAATTGGAGATAAGGAAGAAGTTTTAAGTCTTGCTAATCAATACAAAGATGTCTTAGAGAAAAATAATATCTCAGTTATGGTTGACACTTCCGAAAAATCTCCTGGCTTTAAGTTTGCAGAGGCGGAAGTTAAAGGAATACCAGTTCGAATTGAAATCGGAAGTAGAGATTTAGAAAATAATCAAGTAACTCTTGTAAGGCGTGATACGAAAGAAAAAATTAGTATTGCAAAAGACTCTGATATTTCTTCATGTGTTACTAATTTAATGAATGATATTCAAGAGAATCTATTAGAACGAGCAACTAAAAGGCGTGATGAAATGACTTATGAAGCAAGAACTCTTGATGAAGTTAAGAAAATCATGGATACACGACCTGGTTTTATCAAGGCTGATTGGTGTGGAGATCCTGAATGCGAAGCTAAGATGAAAGAGATTAAAGGTTTAAAATCCCGTTGTATATTAAAAGACGAGAAACCTTTAACCGGGAAATGCGTAGTTTGCGGGAAAGATGCTCATGACCTTGTTGTCTGGGGGATCCAATACTAATGAAACTTTACTTTGTAACTAGTAATACTCATAAAATAAAGGCGGCTAAAAAATACTTAGAAGATATCGTTGAAATTCAAAGTATTAGTTTTGATTTACCTGAAATTCAAGGTGACTCTCGAAGTGTTGCAATTAAAAAAGCCCAAGATGCTTATCAAAAAATAAATGCTCCTTTAATAATAGTTGACTCCTCATTTCGAATTAAAGCCTTAAATGATTTTCCGGATGCCTATGCTAACTATGTTGAACATACTTTAAAAGAAGATGGTATTTTAAAACTTATGGAAAATATTAAAGACCGAAGAGCAAGTTATGTAGACACTTTAGTTTACATTGATAAATATGGATTAGAAATATTTGAAAGTGAAACCGAAGGAACCATTAGTCTTGAAAGTTTAAAGAAAGATGCTGAACCATTTGATAATATATTTATTAAAAATGGAGATGAATATCCGGTTGCATACTATGATAAGAATGCTGATACTATTTATGAAAATCCAACTTACTTAGAGTTTAAAGAGTTTTTACAAAAAAGACATGTTGCAAGAGGAATAACCTTCTTTGATGATAAAGTATTACTACTTCATAGAATTAGAAAAGAAAATGATAAATATCTAGAATACTATGCAATTCCAGGTGGTGGAGTAGAAGAAAATGAATCCTTAGAAGAGGCCGTTGTTCGAGAACTAGAAGAAGAAACTAACATCAAAGTAAAAATAAACTCCTATCTTGGTAAAGAAACCTATGCAATAGGAGTTTGTTATTACTACTATACGGAATATCAATCAGGAGATATAGAACTTAGAGGAGAAGAAAAAGAGCAAAACAACCCCGATAACTTCTATGAAATAAAATTAATAAAAGTTAAAGACTTATCCAAAATAACAACTTTAGGAATAGCAGAAAACATGATCTTAAAAGCCTATGATATTTACCAAAATAATCAAAATAAATAAAGTTTGATGGTGTACTAATCAAACTTTTTTACATATAATTAAGTAGGTGATCTTATGTCAAAATTAGAATTCAAAGAATTTGTAAGAAAAAATCCTAATTTAATTACTTATGTTGATAAAGGTGAAACTAGTTGGCAAAAGTTATATGAATTATATGATTTATATGGTGAAGATAATCTAGTTTGGCAAAAGTATAAAATTGGAGAAGAACCTAAAAAAACAACTGATGCTACAACTGGCAATGGTTTTAAAGATTTATTAAACTTAGTTAAAGGAGTAGATTTAACGGCCGTTCAAAAAGGACTTAACAGTTTAGATAAAGCAATCGAAGCCTTTAAAGGACTTACTCCAAACTCAACCACTCCAGAAGTACCTAACTATGAACCCCGACCAACATATAAATATTTTGAGGATTAAAGATGAGTATTGAAAGTCAATTTTATTTAAATAAAAATCCTAACTTAAAAAAATTTCTTCATGAAAACCCCAGATATTATAAATATCTAAATCGGAATCCTAACTTTATCTTTGAACTTGAAAAAATAATGAAAGAAAAATATAAACTAACTTTACCAGATAAATTAAATAAATTTAAAGATAAATTAGATATGTTGAATACTTTTATTGATATTTTGAATTAAAAATGGTAAAATATAATTGTGATTTATATGGAATACAATGATTTACTTAATGAATTATTAGATTTATTAGATGAAAATCCTGATATTAAAAGGATTAAAGAGTTAAAATTAACTTTAGTTAGAGATAAGAGGCTTCAAGATAATCTTGCTTTATATCATGAAGCTAAAACTATTTCAAGTAAAAAGAATTTATTAGAAAATTCTAATTATAAAGAATATTTAGTTTTAGAAAATAAAATTAATTTATTAATCTATGATATCAAAAAGAAGTTTAATGTCTTTAATGCGAGGTCTTGTAATGAAAGTCATTAGTGGTACTTTAAAGGGGCGTATAATTAAAGGCTATAATATTAATGGTACCAGACCAACGATGGATAGAGTTAAAGAAAGTATCTTTGGAACTATTCAAAACCATATTAAAGATAGTACTATCTTAGATTTATTTGCAGGTTCTGGTAACTATGGAATCGAAACTCTTAGTAATTATGCTAAACTTGCATACTTTAATGATTATAATAAAGAAGCAATTAAAGTAATTAAAACTAATTTACAAGAGTTTAAGTTAGAAGATAAATCAATTGTCTTAAATTTAGATTATAAAAAATGTTTAAATTATTTAAAAGATAAGAAAATTAAATTTGATTTAGTATTCTTAGATCCTCCTTATGATTTACATGTTTTAGATAGTATATTAGATTATTTAAGTAATAATAACTTATTAAATAAGAATGCTTTAGTAATTGTTGAATATCGAAAAGAAGAATTAAAGGATAATTATAATAGTTTAAAACTAATTAAAAATAAAAAATATGGTGAAAAATTAGTTAATATATATAGGAGTGATAAAGATGAAGATGAATAAAAAAGGGTTTGCAATATCAACCATGTTATATGGTTTAATATTCGTGACATTAGCAGTATTTTATATGATAATTGCTTATATTAGTACAAGAAATGATACTAATAATAATTTAGTTAATGAAATAAGAAATCAAATAAATAGTGCGGTGTAGAGGTAGATATGAAAAATAAAAAAGGGTTTGTTTTATTAGAAACATTAGTAGTAACAGTATTTGCACTTTTTATCTTTACAGTTTTATATAATAGTGCTGTTCCACTTTTAGGTAAATATGAAGAAATATCTTATTATAATGATATAGATACTACTTATGCTCTATATCATTTAAAGAAGTTAGTAGTTAAAGATTCTTTTTATAGTACTATCAAAAGTAGTAATCTTACTAAAATAGAATGTAATACAGGAGTTATTAATAGTCAATTAGCATGTATTAATATTTTTAAGGCATTAGATATTGATCCAACTAAAGATGAAGTTGTCTTTATAAAAAGTAGTTATTTTGCAAGTGCTAAGACTAATACGGCTTTATCAGAAGACTTAAGAAAGTATTTAGATTATATAAAACCAACAACAAATATTTTAGTTTTACAAAATGATGGTTATTTATCTTATGTAAATTTAACTTAAAGTCTTAACTTTTTTTTAATTTTGTGGTAATATACTAGTATAGTAGGTGATGTGTATGCGAATGGATAGATATGAAGACCCTTCAAAGAATAATGATGAGAAGACAACGAGACTTAATAAAAATCAAGAATTATATACGGATGTTTATATGAATAATGTCTATGTTGATATTGATAATTTAAAAGATGTTATGAAGGAAGATGAAGATAATAAAATTGAAGTAAAAAGAGTTAAAGATTTAAAGTTCTCAGATTATACTTATGAAGAAAAAGACTATGATATAGTTAAATTAGTAAATGATGCTATTAGTAATAAAGATGAAGGTATAAAAGGTAGTTTTGATTTTAAATCAAATGAAGAAAGTATTAAAAATGTTTTAGATAGTATTAATGAAAAGGCTATTGAAGAGAAAAAAGAAAAACAAAGTGAAGATTTAATGAGTGATTTAATGCCAAGTAATGAAAATACGGATGTTTTACCAGCAGTATCAGATGGTGAACCTGGAGAAGTAGAATTAGAACCACTTCCAGATACAACTAATTTACACCTTAAAGCTCCAATTACAGATACTTCACTTCTAGAATTACCGGAAGTAAAAACTGAAGAAGTATGTTTAGATATGTTAAATGAAGTTTTAGAAAATGAAAAAGATATGGAATATGAACAAGATAATAGTTTTAGAGAAAACGGGAAAAATAAATATATAAAATTAATTATAGTTTTAATAATTATCTTGATTCTAGTTGCAATCGCAATTGTTTTAAAACTATTACATGTATTTTAAAAGGAAGTGATAAATTTGAATATAAATACAGGAATAACTATTCTTGATGAAGATGAAGAATATTATGAAGAAGGTAGTTTAGTTGATAAGTTTAAAGATGATTTTTCTAGTCAAATAAGAAAAAGAGGAATTGAATATTATGAAGATGGAAATGTTTTAAGTGTTTATAAAAGTAAAAATAAATATATAGCTAAAGTAGAAGGTTCAAATTATAAACCATATGATGTTTCTTTGATAATCCAAGATAATAAGATAGATTATAATTGTAGTTGTCCATGTGATTATCCTTGTAAGCATGAATATGCCGTTTTATTATCTATTAGTAATCAAGAATATATAGAAGTAGAGTTAAAAGAAGAAATTAAAGAAAAAGATATGAATTTAAAAAGTATTTTAGAAAGTATTCCAGCAGAAGAAATAAAGAAGTATTTATTATCTCCAATTGGATTTGATAAAGTTATCTTTGAAATGAAATCTTTTTCCAAACAATTTAGAAGTTATTATCCTATTCAAGGTTATGATTTTTATTATAATAACTTATATAATGCTTTAATTTTAGAAGATAATTATAAAGAAAAAACGGAAGATTATTTAGATAGAATTAAAGGTTATATTAGTGGTAATAAGTTTAAAGAAGTTTTAAATATAGCAAAATCTATAATTCAAGCTTATAATGATACTAATAAATTAAATTATGATGATAATATAATAGATATCTTTTTAAAATTAGGAATGTTTTTAAGAATTACTTATCGAAAGTCTAATGAAGAAGTTAAAAATAATATAAATGAATGGATAAATTATTTAAAAAATAAAAACTTCTATGATAATTATTATTTAGAAGATATAATGTTAAGTATAAAATAATTTGATGCAAAAAAGTGAAAAAAGTACTTGAAATAAAAGAAAAGTATGATATAATATTAGTAACGAGTGGGAGAAATCCTACTCTTTAATTTAGTAAAGGAGGAGTATGGAAGAGAAAGTTAAAGAGTTACTTAAAGGTAAACTCGATGAATTAAACTTATTTGTTGACTCAGTTGTTCTTGAAAAAGAAGATAATAATTTATTTTTAAGAATATGTTTAGATTCAAAAGATATAATAGATTTAGATAAAGTAGTTAAAGCAACTAATATTATAAATCCTATTATAGATGAAGAGAATTTGATAGATGAAAAATATGTTCTTGAAGTATATGGAAAAAGTAAAGGAAGTGATAAGGAATGAATGCTAAAGAATTTTTAATAGCACTTGATAATATTGTTAAAGAAAAAAATATTGATAAGAGTGTTGTAATTGAAGCTATGCAAAATGGACTTACAACAGCTTATAAGAAAAATTATGGAAAGAGTAATAGTAAAGTTTTAATTAACCCTGATACTGGGGAAATTAAAGTATATTCAACTATTACAGTTGTTCCAGATGAGAGAATTGAAGAAGATGAAGAAGGGAATAAGAAAGTTATTGAAGTAAATCCGGAAATAGAGATTAGTTTAACTGATGCTAAAAAAGTTAATAAGACCTTAGAAGTAGGAGATACAATTGATACTGAGATTATTCCTAAAGAAGATTTTTCAAGAGTTGCAACTTCAACTGCTAAACAAGTAGTTATTCAAAAGATAAGAGAAGCTGAAAGAAGTAGTATCTTAAGTGAATTTGAAGGAAAAGAAGGAGAACTTTTACATGGAACTGTTGCTTTAGAAGATCCTGATAACTATTATATTGATTTAGGAAGAAGTAATGGTATTTTACCTAAAAAGGAAATTATTCCTGGAGAAAAGATTGAAATGGGTTCTTCAATTAAAGTATATGTTACAAAGGTTGATAATTCAGGTAGAAACTTAGTTATTAAATTAAGTCGTAAGCATTACGGATTTGTAAGAAGATTATTTGAACTTGAGGTTCCTGAACTTCAAGATGGAACTGTTTTAATGCACTCGGTTATAAGAGAAGCTGGAGTTAGAAGTAAGGTTGCAGTTTACTCAGAAGTTCCAAACTTTGACCCAATTGGTGCTTGTATTGGGGATAAGGGATGTAGAATTGCAAGTATTATTAAAGAATTAAATGGTGAAAAGATTGATTTAATAAGATACGATAAAGATCCTAAAACATTTATTGAAAATGCTTTATCTCCTGCTAAGAATTTAACAGTCTTAATTATGGATCCTAAGAAAAATGAAGCAATTGTTGTTGCTGATAAAGATAACTTCTCACTTGCTATTGGTAAAAAAGGTATTAATGCTAAGTTAGCTTCTAAATTAACGAAATATAAACTTGATATTAAGAGTATGGAAGATGCAGCTAATCTTGGTATAAAGATACAATAGGTGACTTATGAAAGTTAAGAAAATACCTCTTAGAACCTGTGTTGTAACTCATGAAAAATTACCAAAGAAAGAATTGCTTAGAATTGTAAGAACTCCTGATGGAATGGTTGAAGCAGATTTAACTGGTAAAAAAAATGGAAGAGGTGCATATATTAAAAATGATGTTGAGACTTTAGAGAAAGCCAGAAAAACTAAAGTTTTGGAACGTCATTTAGAAGTTAGTATTGAAGACAATGTATATGATGCTATTAAAGAGGTAATTATAAATAATAAATAAAAATAAAAAGAAAGAGGTGGAATATGAGTATATTAGAGTATGCATTAGATGTTAATAAAGAAGTTTCAGAAATTATTAGTCTATGTGAATCTTTAAATATTAAAAAGACCCAAGAAGATGATATTCTAACAGATGAAGAAATTATTATGTTAGATAATGAAATTGATTCTTTGAAAGAAAATGAAAATCCTGATTATGAAATTGATGAGGAATTAGAAAGTAAAGTTGATAACTTAGTTAGCAAGATGGATATGGATCTTGATGATATGACAACTAAGAAAGAGAAAGTTAAAAGTAAAATTGAAAATAAGAATGATGCTAAGATTAAGTTTCAAAAGGGTAGAAAAGAGATTTATAAGAATCGTTCTAAACTAATGGAAAATAAGAGTGATGACGATGTAATTGTTTATCATGATAAGATGACTCCAGGAAGTCTAGCAGGTTTACTTGGTGTAAGTGGTGCTGAGATTGTTAAAAAGTTATTTAATCTTGGAGTAATGGCTAATTTAAATCAAACTTTAAATTTTGAAACAGTTGAGTTATTGTTACTTGATTATAATAAGAAGTTAAAGAATGAGGAAAGTGTTGATAAGTCTAACTTTGAACAATATGAAATTGTTGATAAAGAAGAAGACTTAGTACCTCGTCCTCCGGTTATAACAATCATGGGACATGTTGATCATGGAAAGACAACTTTACTTGATACAATTAGAAAAACTAGTGTTGCGGAAGGTGAGGCTGGAGGAATTACCCAAGCAATTGGAGCTTATCAAGTTGATGTAAATGGTAAGAAAGTAACTTTTATTGATACTCCAGGTCATGAAGCATTTACAAAGATGCGTTCAAGAGGTGCTAGTGTTACGGATATAGTTGTCTTAATCGTTGCTGCTAATGATGGAGTAATGCCTCAGACTAAGGAAGCAATCGATCACGCGAAAGCAGCTGGTGTTCCAATTGTCGTTGCCGTTAATAAAGTTGATTTACCAGAAGCAAATGTGGATAAAGTTTTAACAGAGTTAACGGAATATGGACTTGTTCCTGAAAAATTTGGAGGAGATGTTATTACTTGTAATATCTCAGCTAAGAAAGGGGACGGAGTTCCTGAATTACTTGAAACTTTATTACTTGTAAGTGAAATGGCTGAACTTAAAGCTAATCCTAATCGGTATGCAACAGGAACAGTACTTGAAGCAAGAACTGACCAAAAAGTTGGAAGTGTTGTATCATTACTTGTTCAAAGTGGTACTTTAAGATTAGGAGATCCAGTTGTAATTGGAACTAGTTATGGAAAAATTAGAACTTTAAAAGATGATCGAGGTAATAACATTACTATGGCTCTTCCATCAACACCGGTTGAAGTAACCGGTATCAATGATTTACCACTTGCCGGAGATAAGTTCATGGCTTTTGAAACCGAAAAAGAAGCAAGAGCAATATCACTTGAAAGACAAACCAGAAATAGAGAAGCTGATACTAATAAAGCGGGAATGAGTTTAGATGATTTATTCAGTATGGTTGAAGCTGGAGAGAAAGAAATAAATGTTGTTTTAAAATGTGATGTTAAAGGAAGCGAAGAAGCCGTTAAAGGCTCACTTTCTAAGATTAATGTTGAAGGTGTTTGGGTTAATGTTATTAGAAGTGGTGTTGGAGCCATAACGGAAAGTGATATTTTATTAGCTGAAGCATCAAATGCTATTATAATTGGATTTAATGTCAGACCTAATAGTAAAATAATGGATTTTGCTAAAGAAAAGAATGTAGAGATTAGACTTTATGATATTATCTATAAAGTAGTTGAAGATATGGAAAGTGCCATCAAGGGAATGCTTGATCCAGTTTATGAAGAAGTAGTTGATGGAGAGGCTGAAGTAAGACAAATCTTTAAGTTCTCTAAAATTGGTAATATTGCTGGTTCTCATGTTTTAAAAGGTGTTATTAAAAATGGAAGTGATGCAAGAGTTATCAGAGATTCAGTTGTTGTTTACACAGGAAAGATTGGTTCACTTCAAAGAGAAAAAGATAGTGTTAAAGAAGTTAAAAATGGCTTTGATTGTGGAATTACAATTCTTGATTTCCAAGATATTAAAGAAGGAGATATTATTGAAACCTATAGGGAAGTTGAGGTTAAGAAGTAATGGATAAAGTAAAATTAGAACGTCTTAATAATGCCTTCATGGAACAACTTAATATCATCTTTGGAACAGAGATTAAAAATCCTATTTTAAAGAAAGTTGTTGTAACAGGATGTAAAATTACTAATGATTTAAGTTATGCTAAAGTATATTTTACTTGCTTTGATGAAGATAGAAAAGAAGTTTTAAAAGAACTTCAAGAAAGTGCAAGTTTTATAAGGGGAGAAATTTCTAAAAGAGTAGAAATTCGTCATACACCTGAGTTAACTTTTGAATATGATGAATCTCTTGAATATGCTAAAAGAATTGAAGAGAAAATCAAAGAAATAAACGAATAATTTTTGACTTTTTTGGAATAGATGGCTGACTTTTTCGGAGTGAGTATATTGACTTTTTCGGAATGATGTAGTAAAATAATACTGAAAGGAAGATTTATATGATTGAAAGAGAAGCTAAAGAAACAATCAAAAATATAGCAGATACTTTTAGAGTATTATTAGTAACTGGTCCAAGACAAGTTGGTAAAACTACCCTTTTAAAGTCAATAATGCCTGATGATATGAACTATGTAACTCTTGATGATAAAGTTTTAAGAGATAATGCCAGAAAAGACCCAAAAATGTTTTTAGAAGAACATCGTTGGCCACTTTTAATTGATGAAGTTCAATACGCACCTGAACTATTTCCTTATATAAAAATGAAAGTTGATGAAGAAAATAAGCGTGGTATGTATTGGCTTACAGGTTCTCAGCAATTTACACTTATGAAAAATGTTCAAGAGTCACTTGCAGGAAGAGTTGGAATTGTTAATTTAAATAGTTTTACTTATTCTGAAATTAACGGAAATAAAGATAAAATGATATTTAAACCAACAGAGTTTTATCCAAGTAAAGAGATAAATGTAAATGATTTATTTGAATTAATATTTAATGGTGGTATGCCTGAGTTATATAATATTGAAGGTATTAAAAGAAATATTTTCTTTGATGGATATATTAATACATATTTGGATAGAGATGTTAAAGAACAATTAAATATTAGTGATTTGGTAGAATTTAAAAAATTGATGGTTGCAGTTGCCTCTTTAAATGGTGAACAATTAAATTACTATAAAATCGCGAGTGAACTTGGAATAACCGATAAAACTGTTAAATCTTGGATAAATATATTAGTTGCAAGTGGAATAATTTATTTACTTGAACCATTTGCATCTTCAAAAATAAAGAGATTAACACATATGCCAAAAATAATATTTATGGATAGTGGGTTATGTTCTTATCTTGCTGGTTGGGATTCAGCTAGGGACTTACAATTTAGTTCTTCAGCCGGACATTATTTAGAAGCCTTTATCATAAGTGAAATAATCAAATCTTATAATGCAATTGGAGAAACACCGAATATATCTTATTATCGCGATAAAGAAAAAAATGAAATTGATTTAATTTTCTATCGTAATAAAAAGATATATCCATTTGAAATAAAGAAAACAGCATCGCCTGCTGAATCTATGATTAAAACATTCTATAAGTTAGAAGATACAGGGCGTGAAGTAGCTCCTGGTGGAATAATTTGTTTTTATGATACATTGATGCATTTAGATAAAAAACATTATATTATTCCTATATCATCAGTTATTAATATAACAAAATAAAAAAATATGTGAATAAGACTTGCATATTTAAAAAATATTTTATATAATTATTAAGAAAAAAACGATGACGGGCTTGGAAACCTAACAGTTATATATTATGAGAGATTCTTAGGAATAAGTAAAGTGGAACCGCGGGTATGCTCGTCTTTACAAACATTAGAGTCTCTTTTTATTTAAAGGAGGAAAGAAAAAATGAAAATGGAAGATTTAGTTAATTATTGTAAACAATATGGATTTATATTCCAAGGAAGTGAAATTTATGGAGGACTTGCTAATTCTTGGGACTTTGGTCCTTTAGGAAGGGAATTAAAAGAAAATTTAAAAAGAGCTTGGTGGCAAGAATTTGTTTTATCAAAGAAAAATAGTTATGGACTTGATTCAGCAATTATTATGAACCCTAATGTTTGGGTTGCAAGTGGTCATGTTGCATCTTTTGCTGATCCTTTAATTGATTGTAAAAAATGTAAAGCAAGACATAGAGCCGATAAGTTAATTGAAGATGCAACGGAAGGAAAAGTTACTGCCGATGGTTGGGAAAACATAGAGATTGAAGATTATATTGAAAAAAATAATATTACTTGTCCTACTTGTGGAGCTCATGATTTTACTCCAATTAGAAAATTTAATTTATTATTTGAAACTTATATGGGAGTAACGGAAGATAATAAGAGTAAGGTTTATTTAAGAGGAGAGACGGCTCAAGGAATATTTGTTAATTTTAAAAACATTGAACGTTCAATGCGAGCAAAGTTACCATTTGGAATTGGTCAAATAGGAAAAGCCTTCAGAAATGAAATAACTCCAAGTAACTTTATCTTTAGAGTAAGAGAATTTGAACAAATGGAATATGAGTTTTTCTGTAAACCAGATACTGATTTAGAATGGTTTAAGTATTGGAAACAATTCTGTATGGATTTCTTAATCAAACTAGGACTTAATAAAGATAGTTTAAGATTTAGAGATCATAGTAAGGAAGAATTAAGTTTCTATTCTAAAGCAACAACCGATATCGAATATTTATTCCCAATGGGTTGGGGAGAACTTTGGGGAATTGCAGATCGTACTGATTATGACCTTAATTGTCATATGAAACATTCTAAAGAAGATTTAACTTACTTTGATCAAGATACTAATGAAAGATATGTTCCATATGTTGTTGAACCAAGTGTTGGAGTAGATAGATTAGTTTTAGCGTTACTATGTGATGCGTATAAACCAAATTATGAAGAAAATGGAGTTACCAGAGAATTACTTAAAATTAATTATAAATTAGCACCATATAAAGTAAATGTTTTACCACTTATTAAAAAACAACATAGTGAGTTAGCAAATGAAATATATCAAGAATTATCTAAAAAGTTTGCAACATCTTATGATGAAACAGGTAATATTGGTAAACGTTATAGAAGAGCTGATGCAATCGGAACCCCTTTCTGTGTAACTATCGATGATGAAACTTTAAATAAGGGACTAGTTACTATTAGAGATAGGGATACCATGGAACAAGAAACTATTAGAATAGATGAAATAGAAAATTATATTAATTCAAAATTAAAATAATAGACAAAAAATATGCAAGTTATTTTGCATATTTTTTAATACTTAGTTAATCTATATAAACTAATACTAGGTCGATTAAATAATCTGATGTTATTGTTATTACCAAGACCATTGTTAATATAAAGTTTGGTATTCTTTATTTTATAATAATCTTTATTATATTTATGATTATCAAATACACCTATATCTGTAAAAGGTATTTTAATTTCTCCTCCTAAAGTATCTCCGGCAAGTGCAAGATTACAAGAATTAGTTTTTATAATTTCCTCTATCTTATCAGGATTATGAAGTAAGCAAATAGAGTAGTAATCAGAAGTTGTTTCAATACTTTTTAAATTAGAAGTATTAAATCCCATTAATTTAATTGGTTCATTATCTTTATAATATAGTATTTTTTCAACATTATCTAATATTTCAAAGTTCGAATTTTCCATGATAACTTTAAAACTATCATCATCATTATTACCAATAACAGCAAATCTTCCAATATTGGATGATAAGCCCTTAAAGAATTCTTCTAAAATATCTATCTCTTTTTTAGATAAAGAATGCTTCTCTTTTTTTAAATCACCCGTAAAAACTAAAATATCAGGTTTTATTTTATTAATCTTTTTACTAATATAATTTAAATCATTTTTATTTAAACTATCCATTAAAATATCACTTATTTGAACAACTTTAATACCATGAAAACTATTTGGTATCTTATTATTTGTAATCTTAGTTTCTTTAACAATTGAATACTTTGCACCCATAAACATTCCATACATAAGGAAGGATAAAAAAATTACTAAAATAATTGTTACAACTTTAACTCCCTTACCAATCTTTTTTTCCCGTTCTTCTTTGATGATTTTATTTCGCATCTTTTTATTCTTTTGTTCTCTTGTTTCCATTTTATAACCCCATTGTAATAATCGATAATAAAGTTAAAATACCATTATGCATCATATGAAAAGTAATAGGTATTAAAACATTATCTTTTTCTTTTAACATATAAGCAAATACTCCCCCTAAAGCCCCATATGGTAAAACATATAAAAAATCAAGAGGTGTTTCAAAACTAAAGATAACATGCAATAGTCCAAATACTAAACCACTGGCAATAACCATTACCCATTTATTCTTAAACATATCAGATAAACTTTTTCTAAATATCATCTCTTCAATAATAGGACCTGTAAAAGTAGCACTTAAGAAAGCAAGAAGTGGCTCTTTCGTTAACATATTATCAACTAATACTTCATTAGTAGAATTACTTAAAGATGTAAGGGTTGTAATTAAAATATTAAAAGCCATCATCGCAATAAGTCCAACAAACCACCATTTCATACCAAAATCAAAATATTCACCTAAATGTTCTTTATAATCCTTAAACTTTTCTTTTAAATATTTTCTGTAAATAACTCCTAAAATAACTATTAAAATTAAACTAGAAATCAAAGAACCAATTAAAGTTGCTCTATAACTTAATTTCTTTAAATCAACATTTAATAACTTTAAAGGTACTAAATAAAATAAATCATTATATAAAAAGATAATAAACAATAAAATAAAGATTCCTACTTTTTTAATTCTTTCAATCATAATATCACCAATATAATTGTACTCGAAAATAGAATAAAAGTCTAGTTAAAATGAAAAAAAGCATCATAGATACTTCAATTTACTGTAAATCTTATTCATTCATTAAAACAACATCTGTTATTTCATCAATTTCATTTATTAAGGATTCTTTAAATAAAGAATCAAGAGTCATCATTTTCATAGGACAACTAGCACATTGGCCTAAGAACTTTAAATAACAAACACCATCTTCAAACTTAACAAATTCGATATCTCCTCCTTCATCCATGATATAAGGTCTTAATTTTTCTAATACTTCTATAATTTTCTTTTCCATACTTCCTCCCATTCCTTAGGTATTATACCATACTTTTAAAAATAAATAAACAAGATTAAACATAAACTTAAGTAGGTGATAATGTGAAAGATCTACTTAATTATTATTACTATATAATAACTGATATTATTAATATGCAAGGAAGTAATTACTATTTTAATTATTTAAATAATTCTTTTTGTTTATATAGATATAATTCTAGTATAGATATTTTAAATGAAGTATTTAAACTAAATAACTATATGCTTTATAATAATTATCCTATTAATAAAATAATTTTAAATAAAGATTCTAGTATTATAACGAAATATGGTAATCATTACTATGTTTTAGTTTTATTAAAATATAATAGTCATAATCTAATAAATATTAATAATATTTTAAACTTTAATAAACTAATAAATAATCTACCTAATATTTTAAATCGAACTAATTGGTTAGAATTATGGAGTAATAAAATAGATAATATAGAGTATTCGATTAAACATTTAATGCATAAGTATAAGTTGATTTATAACTCTATCTATTATTATATAGGATTAACTGAAAATGCTATTACTTATTTAAGATTATTTGGTGTTCCTAATAAAAATATTAGTATTAGTCATCGAAGAGTAGGAAGTAGTACTAGAATAGTTGACTTTTATAATCCTTTAAATTTAGTAATTGATTATCGAATCAGAGATTTAGCTGAATATATTAAATCAATGTTTTTTAATAGAATATGGGATATTGAGACGATTATTAATTATTTACAAAAGATTAACTTAAATAGAAATGATTATATTTACTTTTATATTAGAATGTTATTTCCTAGTTATTACTTTGATTTATATGATTTAATAATAAATGGTAAAGAAAAAGAAAAAAGTATTTTAAAGATTACTAGTTATCAAGAAGATTATGAATATTTATTATATGAAATATATTTATTTATTAATAGTAAAACGAATATTGTTGGAATAGAATGGATAAATAAAAAGTTTAGAAATTAATATTTGATACTAAAAATTGATAATACTGTCAATAGTTTTTGAAAATGTCTTAAAATTTTTCAAACATACGCGGGAAAATTTATTCCAATTTCCTTTTGGTAAT
>CANRHS010000017.1 GCA_947630495.1 uncultured Bacilli bacterium
AGTAATCTATCGAATACATAAGGTCCTTTTTTAAGACTTCTTGCCATATTTACTCTCCTTATTTACCATTTCTACGGCGAACGATTAATTTATCGCTTGCTTTCTTCTTACGAGTTTTATATCCAAGGGCTGGTTTACCCCAAGGAGTAACTGGACCTTTACGACCAACTGGAGCTCTACCTTCTCCACCACCATGTGGATGGTCATTAGGGTTCATAACAGAACCACGAACCGTTGGACGAATTCCTAAATGTCTTGTTCTTCCTGCTTTTCCTAAACTAACTAATTCATAGTCAGTATTTCCAACTTCTCCAATTGTTGCCATACAAGTTCCAAGTACCATTCTTTGTTCACCACTGGAAAGTCTTATCATAACATATTTTCCTTCACGTCCTAAGATTTGAGCACTAGCTCCAGCACTTCTGGCTAAAGCTCCACCTTTCTTAGGTTGAAGTTCAATGTTATGAATTACAGTACCAACTGGAATATTTGCAATTGGTAAAGCATTTCCAATTTTGATATCTACATCATTACCACTTATTACTTTGTCTCCAACTTTTAAATTAAGTGGTGCTATTATGTATCTTTTTTCTCCATCAATATAGTTAATTAAAGCTATATTGGCACTTCTATTTGGGTCGTATTCAATACTTGCTACAGTTCCTTCAATATCAAATTTATTTCTTTTGAAATCAATAATTCTGTATTTTCTCTTTTCTCCACCACCGTGATGTCTTACTGTAATTCTTCCTTGATTGTTACGACCACCATTTTTCTTCATTGTAACTGTTAGACTTTTTTCAGGAGTACTTTTAGTAATTTCTTCATTTATTAAAGTACTCATTCCACGTCTAGCATTTGTTGTTGGTTTAAAATTCTTAATTGCCATCGTAACCTCCTAGTTAAGTTCAATCGTTTGACCAGGTTTTAAAGTAACAATTGCTTTTTTGCATCTATTACTAAGTCCTGTATAACGACCTACTCTTTTTTTCTTTACTTTCATATTTAAAGTTCTAATTTCAACTACATCTACTTTAAATATTTTCTCAATTGCTTCTTTAATTTCTATCTTTGAAGCCTTTGGTGATACTTTAAATGTATATTGATTTAAAGTTTGTCTATCACTTGACTTCTCAGTAACTAAAGGAGCTTTTATAATTTCTAAATATTTTGTATTCATTATTTCAATGCCTCCTCAATACTTTTCAAAGCATTACTATCGATAAGTAGATAATCAGCATTTAATATGTCTAAAACATTTAATTCATATGGTTCCATAATTAGAATGTTTTGTAAATTACGACTTGCAAGAATAACATTTTCTGTTAACTCATCCATAACGATAAGTACTTTCTTTTCTGTTAATTCTATACTATCTAATAATTTTAACATTTCTTTTGTTTTTGGAACACTAACTTCTATCTTATCAACAACAATAATTTCTTTATCTTTGTTTTTATAAGTTAGGGCTGACTTTAATGCTAATTGTCTTTCTTTACGATTCATCTTTATTTTATAGTCACGTGGTACTGGTCCTAAAGCGATTCCGCCGCCTCTCCATTGTGGAGCTCTAATTGAACCTTGACGAGCACGTCCTGTTCCTTTTTGTCTCCATGGTTTACGACCACCACCAGATACTTCACTTCTTGTTTTAACTTTATAAGTTCCTTGTCTTAGACCACATCTTGCGACATTAATTGCATCTCTTAATACATTGTCGTTTGGAGTAATGTCAAAGACTTCTTTACTTAATTTTACATCGTTAACTCTTTCCATTTTAATCCTCCTCTCTAATAGATAAACTATTCTTGTTCTACTTTCTCTTCTGTTTCTTCGGCTGTTTCTTCTTTAGTTTCTTCTTCCTTAACTTCTTCAGTAGTTTCTGAAGTTACTTCTTCTTTAATCTCTTCAGGAGTATCTTCTTCTACTTCATAGAACATTAATTCTTCTTGTTCGTTTATCTTATCAGGATTTTTAACAGCTGACTTTATAATCACTAATGATTTCTTTGGTCCTGGAACATTTCCTTTAATTAAAATTAAATTATTTTCTAAATCAACTTTAACTACTTCTAAGTTTTGAACTGTTGTAAGTTCATGACCCATATGTCCAGGTAACTTCTTACCTTTTAATACATGCATTGGTAGAAGTGTTCCCATTGAACCTACTCCTCTATGGTATTGACTACCATGTCCCATAGGTCCTCTTGTTTGATTGTAACGTTTAATTACACCTTGGAATCCCTTACCTTTAGAAATTCCTGAAACATCAACCATTTCTCCTTCTTTGAATATACTAGCATCAACTTCTTGTCCTAGAGTATACTCACTAATATTAACCCCTCTTATTTCTTTTAAGTAGCGCTTAGGTGCAGCATTTGCTTTTTTTAGATGCCCAAGTTCAGGTTTGTTTAAACTTTTTTCTTTTACAGTAAAACTTCCAAGTTGAACAGCTTCATAACCATCTTTTTCTAAAGTTTTAATTTGGGTTACAACATTTGGTTCAACTTCAATTACTGTAACAGGAACTAGTTTTCCACTTTTCGTAAAAACTTGAGTCATTCCAATCTTTTTACCTAAGATTCCTTTCATAACTTTTTCCTCTCTTTCCTATTAATTTTTTTGTTTAATATCAATATCAACACCACTTGGTAAATCAAGATGCGTTAAGGCATCAATAATTTCCTTGCTTGGATTTTTGATATCAATAAGTCTTTTATGAGTTCGCATTTCGAATTGCTCACGTGAATCTTTGTCCTTATGTACAGCTCTTAAAATAGTAAACTTCTCAATTTCCGTTGGAAGTGGAACTGGTCCACTGATTTCTCCACCTGATCTTTTGACAGTTTCAACTATCTTTGTACAAGCAGTATCAAGTACTCTGTGATCGTACGCTTTTAATCTAATACGAACAACTTGTTTTGACATTTGTTGTCACTCCTTTCGTCTATATCTTGTATAGGCTTGCTCCATGTAAATTTCCCGGCAACGCGTCCTCGTGTGTCGGCTACCTTACATATCATCGCTCCCAAACACAACTGATATTTTAACACACCAGTTTCAATAAAGTCAAGCATTTTTTAAAGTTTTTTTCTTATTTTTTTAACTTAAACAATACTTCCTCATATTATATGCCTAATAATTGTTATTTTATAACTTAACCTATTCCCACTTTTTTAATTTATTTTTCCAACTTTTTCTTGTATCAGCGTTACCTTTATAACATTAATTTTAAAATATTTATAATATTTTTGTTGACTTCTCTATCTCAATAGTTTATAATTAATTCATAGGTATACTTAATTCGTTAGGTGCTAATCCTTTATAATATAGGCGATTTCCATCTTAGGACTGCTTCCTAAAAATCTATTTGTAAAGGAGGTGGTGTATTATGACGTTAAGAGAATTCTTTCTTCATGTTGTAATAATACTACTAGTTGTTTTGCTTTACATCATGTACTTGCATCAGTAGTGACAACAAGAAAAACACACTAACGATTGTCTATTGTTGTTAGTGTGCTGAGACAAAATTTTGGATTAGTACCTAACCTAGACAATTAGGTATATCCTTTATTATTTTATGAAGCATCTCTTCATGTATACATATTATCATATTTTATTTTAAAAATCAAGTATATTTTCAAAATTTAAACTAGAATCTTACTTAGACAAGAAAATGCAAGTACATAATATAATATGTATTTGCATTTTCTTTATCTAGTTACTTTCTTTTTGTGCAAGATAATCATTAATTATTTTTTCTATTTCAGAAGAAGTAAACTTACTAACTGAAGACATTAATTCAATAGTTGCATTTTGATTATACATATTAATAATCATTTCTTTTTTAGTTGCTTCTCTTGTTTCAGCAGCCGTTTTTTCAGCTATTTCCTTACAGATTCCTTCTTGAATACGTCTTTCTTCTTCTTCACGATGTAGTATCTACTAACTAATTTTTGATCCCTACACATATTATCTAGCACTCCTTCCATTTCCCTTCTAATTTCAGGATTCATTTCAACTTTCTCCGTGCTCTTTATAATTTATTTAGTGTATATTGATAATATTAATGAAATTAGAATATAATCTTAACTATTCAGTGTCGCTTTCTTTTTGTGCAAGATAATCATTAATTATTTTTTCTATTTCAGAAGAAGTAAGATCACTAACTGAAGATATAAATTCAATAGTTGCATTTTGATTATACATCTTAATAATCATTTCTTTTTTAGTTCTAGAAGTTGCATTTTGATCTATCTCTTTATAAATTCCTTCTTGAATGCGTCTTTCTTCTTCTTCACGATTGTAGTATCTGCTAACTAATTTTTGATCCCTACACATATTATCTAGCACTCCTTCCATTTCCCTTCTAATTTCAGGACTCATTTCAACTTCCTTCATGCATTTCATGAAATCTTTCTTTTTATCCATCGATAATGCTGCTGAAATTAAAGTTAAATCTTTACTATAATTATCAATATTTTCCTCTTTGATGTCTTTATTGTACCATAATTGATAGCATTTTGCAATATCAATATTCAAAATTCTGCTTTTTTCAGTTAAAACATCACCATAAATATTACGATACATATATTCATCAAATATTAATCCTCGTTTATTTAAAGAAAAGTTATTGAAATTAACTAAAAGATTATTAGGTAGATTATTATAATCTTCACTTTCTGGAAAAGCATTAGCAATCATATCGCTAAATCCAAAATGATTTCTATTGATTATTGTTTGATAAGCACTTCCTCTTATATTTACTTCAAGCATAATCTTATCAGTTATTTTATCATCTTTTTTTACTGATACGGCTATATCACATTCTGTTTTCTTTTCTCCTGCCGTTACATTTTGATTAGTAAGTGTTTCTAAATAAATTTTACTTTTAGATAATGTTTCATAAGGTATTTTTAATATTTTTGATAATAACATAGTTAGGATTCTTATATGCTTTTTATTTGCAAACATAATTTTAAAGCATTCGTCGTCCTTCAATTTCAAAATCTCTCCAGGTGCTAAACCTGCCTTTTTCTCTCGCATATTTTTAGCCATTATAAACCTCCTCTCTAGACTTTCTAAATAGGTTAACCTTTAATTAACCTTTAATTAATATTTAGAACGTCTGTCTTTCATACCGGTAAGTTAATAATAGCACATCAAAATATAATTGTAAACACTTTTTTAATATTTTTTTGAAACAAATTTTATTATGATAAAAGGGTATACCCCCCATATATAATATACACGGAAAATTTCAAATTTTTACAAAAAGATTAAAAAAAAGTCCAAAAAAATGTTCAAAAGTCCAAAAAAGTGACTAACAATACATCAATCACTTAAAATTTAATCTCTAAAACCTTTCTCATACATTTTCTTTTTTATTATCATTTCAAGTTCATAACCTTGATACTTATTCTGATACTTCTCTCTTATTTTCTTTTCTTCTTTTTCTTTTAAACTAGAATCATCTATACTAACACTATCTAATTCAGAGTATATATCTTCTCTTTTATATCCTAAATTAACTAAAGATAAAACCATTTTATTTTTAAATATATATAAACTCTTATTATTACTCTTTAATTGTTTATTAATATATTTCTTAATTCTTTCTCTAATTAACTCTTTATCAAATACTTCTAGTTCTATCTCTATCTCTTCTTCCTTAAATCCTAGTCTTAAAAGTTCATTCTTAATCTTTAATGGTCCATCTAAACTTAAACAAACCTTATCATGAATAAAACTCTTAATATATAAATTATTATTTAATAAACCATTCCCTTTTAATTTATTAATAATTTCTTCTTTAGTGTCATTATCTACATCAAATCTTTCTAAATACTTAGTTATCTCTTTCTCACACCTTAGTTTTTTACTAATATATCCAAGTACCTTATCATATAACTCATATTTATTATTATAACTAATAACACTTGATAAATCTTTAACTTCTCCTTTTAATAATAATTCAAACTTTAAAATAACATCTTCATATAATACTAAATTCTTACCATTATCAAAATAAACACGATATTTATTTTTACCTGATTTAACATACTTTATTATTTTCATAGTTCTATATAATTAAAATTAGAAGTTCTAATAAGTCTATTCATAATAGCAAGACCTAATCCTTCTTTTTTTACTCCTTCTATGATTATTAAATCACCATTTAATTTATCACATTCCCGAAGTTTTGAGAAGATGTTATGAGCAATCTGGGAAACCGTATTTCCATAATTTAAATATTTATAACAATTAATATCATTTAGTTTATTACTACCAAGAATAATTGTTTTCTTAGTTTTATTATTATTAATTAATTCTTTTAATTTATTTAAATCACTAGAATATACTAATAAACACTTAGTTTTAGGTGCATAATGTCTATATAATATACCAGGACTTTCAACATGTTCATTATCCTTAACCATATTTAAAACATGATTTGAGATATTACAACTTCCAATTAAACTTTTAATATCTTCATAAGTAATAAAACCTGGTCTTAGAATAGTTGGTATATTATCAATTACTTTAACAACTGTTGATTCAAGTCCTATTTTAGATTCTCCTCCATCAATTATATAATTAACTTTATTTTCAAATTCTCCCTTTATATCTAAAACTTTAGTTCCACTAGGGCGACTAGAGATATTAGCACTTGGAGCTGCAATCGGAACTCCTACTCCTTCTAAAAATTCATGAGCAATATCATCAATTGGTATTCGAATTCCTACTGTATCAAGACCGGCACTGACACAAGATGGAATAATATCTTTCTTTTTTAAAATTAAAGTAAATGGTCCTGGCATAAAATTATCAATTAACTTTTGTTCAACATCATTACTAATATAAGCATACTTAGTAATCTCACTTTTATCTTTTAAATGCACAATTAAAGGATTATTTAAAGCTCTAGTCTTAACTTCAAAGATTTTATTAACTGCTCTTTCACTTAAAGCATTAGCCCCAAGTCCATAAACAGTCTCAGTTGGAAAAATTACTAAGTTATCATTTAATATTTCCATTCTTATTAAATCAAGATTATCTTGTAAATTATTTATTACTTCCATAATCATCTTGTCCTTTCGTTTTCTTATTTAAATAATCTTTACCTTGATAATAATTTTTAATAAATTCGCATCTATATTCTAAAATATTATCATTTTTTATACATTCTCTTAAATCTTCGGTAATTCTTGTTAAAAATCTTAAATTATGAATTGATAAAAGTCTTGCTCCAAACATCTCATCAAGGGTTATTAAATGTCTTATATAGGCTTTTGTAAAGTTCTTGCAAGCATAACAATCACAATTCTCTTCAATTGGAGTAAAGTCTTCTTTATATTTAGCATTCTTTAAATTAATTTTCCCGTATTTCGTAAAAGCATTTCCATGTCTGGCAATTCTCGTTGGTAAAACACAATCAAATAAATCAACTCCTCGTATTACTCCTTCAATAATATCAATAGGGTCTCCTACTCCCATTAGATAACGAACTTTTTCTTCAGGTAACTCTCTATTCGAGTACTCAATCATCTTATACATCGTCTCTTTATCTTCTCCAACACTTGTCCCTCCTATTGCATAGCCATCAAAGTCCATTTTCGAAAGTTCCCTAGCACAATAACGTCTTAAATCTTCATAATCACTTCCTTGTACTATTCCAAATAAAGATTGACGAGGATTATTAAAAACATCTTTCCCTCTTTTAGCCCATCTTAAAGTTCTATCAACCGACTTTTTAACATAATCATAGTGAGCAGGATAAGAAATACATTCATCAAAAGACATAGCAATGTCACTATCAAGTTTATTTTGAATCTCAATAGATTTCTCTGGTGTTAAGAATAACTTAGTTCCATCTATATGACTTTTAAATTTAACTCCTTCTTCACTTATATCTTTAGGTCTTGCTAAAGAAAATACTTGAAAACCACCACTATCAGTTAAAATTGGTCCCTGATAATTCATAAACTTATGAAGTCCTCCAGCCTTAGCAATTAAATCTTCTCCAGGTCTTAACCATAAATGATAAGTATTAGCTAAGATAATTCCACTTCCAATATCGTATATCTCATCAGGTGATACCCCCTTAACACTAGCCCTAGTTCCAACTGGCATAAACATTGGAGTATCATAAGTTCCATAATTAGTTTCTAACTTCCCAAGTCTTGATGAAGTATTCTTTTCTTTTTTTATTAAATTATATTTTATTTTCATATATAATCACCACAACTCATATTATACAAGAAAAAAAGACTAATTGCTAGTCTCATTTTAATTTATCCTAAATTTATTATAAAATTATGTTTCTTCTATAATAATCTTATATTTATCTTTATAAATACCCTCTACATTAACTTTATAACTTATTGTTTCATACTTATTTATAGTATTAAATTTTTCTATATAATTATCTTCCCCTATAATATTTTCTAAATAATTTCTATTATTCTTTATAACTTTATACTTTATTCTTTTAGTATCATTCTTTAATTCTAAATAAACATTATAAGTTATCTTTTTAGAACTCATATTTTTAATCTTAAAACTTATTTCTTTATTTTCTAAATTAAAGATATTATCATTATTATTTAGAAATAATATTTTTAAATTATTAGTTTTTTCTATATAACCTTCTTGTTTGGGAACTATATTACTAACTAGATAACGACTATTTCCTAATAATATTAATAAAGTTAATATTATAAAGAATAAGGGTAAGAACTTTATAAATGGTTTATTGAATTCAAAATACTTCTTCATGTTACCCTCCTCTAACATTTTAACAAATATTTTTCTAAATTACAACTATTTAACAGTAAGTTCTACCCTTAATCTTTTAGAATCTATTCTTTTAAATTCATATTTATTTGTATTTATCTTTGAAAAGTCTGTATAGGCAACATCTACTAATTCTCCATAGTAAGATTTAGAATTAGATGTTGTTTTTAAATAGATAGCATATGTTCCTTTAGGTAAATTAGATATATTTATGTCTTTTTTAAACCAGGCTCTGGTTTTATCTTTATTATCAGATACGGCTAATTTTACTTGATAAGGACCATTATCAATATAAGAGACATTATAGTTATATCTTTGATAAGTAGAAATATTTTCAAATATTAATTCTCTTTCAACTTTATCATTCTTAGAATAACTTACTCCAACATTATGACTAGTACCCGTTATTGATAAAGTATCATTAGTTATTTTTAATTCATTAAAGAAATTATACATTGGGTCTAAGGTTCCCGGCACTTCATAACTTAATAATCCTTGTTTTCTAACCGATACTATCATAGGACTTCCTGAATAACTATAGTCAATATCAAAGGCATAACCTTTGGTACCTTTTATGCGTCTTGGCATTGCTTGGTAAGCAATATTCGTGAAATATGTCTTCGTGTAATTTCCGGTTTTTAAGTTATAAGCAACTATATAAACTTTATAACTTCCATCATCAAGGACTGATAAATCAACATTGCCTTTAAACCAACCAGCTTTATAATTATATTCTTTATCATCATCTAAACTATGAACATCATATGGATAATCAGAGTAAGCATTCATCTTAAATGTTTTAGTTTTCTTTGTTGTTTCTTCTTCAAAAATTATTTCATGAGAGATACTAACATTATCTTCTTTTTTAACTCCTAAGAAACCTTTAAATTCAAAAGTATCTCCACTTACTTGTTTAATACTTTCATAGATAAATAAGCTATTTGCTAGTTTATAGTTTTGAACAACTACTTTAATAGTTTTAGTTGCCTTTAATCCTTTGGAATCTACTACTTCATAAGTTACTTCGTAAGTTCCAATTTTACTTGTATTAACTGTATTCTTAGTAACTTTAATTTTACTTGTTACGTTCCCGTCTTCTGAATCTTTTGCCGTTACTCCAGTTAAAGGATTAAAACTTGCTCCAACTAAGACTGTTGTATCACTGGCCGTTATAACTGGAGGTTGATTTAATTTATTAGTTGTATAAGATAAACTTCCAATGCTTGAAGAGATATTCGTATTTATCCAAGCCGTTGTATTATCAATTCCATAATAGATTTTTAACCAAACATTATTGTTATAAGTTGTTCTATCGGTTATAACAGCATAAGTATCTGTATAAATTGCTCCTAAAACTGTTTTACCTGGTTCTTTATAAACATTTAAGTAACTACCAGCTTTCGTTAAACTAACTTTTAAGATATCTTTATCTGAAAAACTTAAACTAGATGCACTTATCCATCTTCTTTGATTTTTGGAGTAATCCGTTGTAACTAAGTAAGCAACAACATTGTTCTTTTCATCTATCGCTTCCATGAAAACCGTTGTTAAATTACCTTTTTTAATCGTTTTGCCAGATGAAACACTTAAAGTTGCTGTATCATATACAGTTGTATCTTTAGTAATTAATCCTACTTTAGGTGTATATTTAGAACCATTAGAATATTCTTTATAAGTATAGTTTTTATAAGAAGTTGCACTTTGATTACTATTTAGTTTTCCATTTTGGGTTTTATTAATTTTTTTAATATATGATGAATGAACATACACGTACGCGTTCCAATTATAATAATTAGTAGCACTACAACCCATGATGGAAGTTCTTGCAGAGTTTAAATTAGCATCACTTACAATTTTATACCATAAAGTACTACCATTTACATTGGCTCCTGTTACCTCTTCAAGAATTATAACTGGATTTCCTTGTCCTTTTAAAGTATAAGGAATAGTACCAGAATTTTTAGGTTCTAATCTTGTATTAATATCACCTTCAGCATTAGTTATTCCTAATTGATAATAATTATAATCTAAAAAACCATTTCCTTTATCAAATTGATAATAATAGTTAGCTGCCTTCTCTCCCCAGTAAGGGTCACTTGCGTATTCAACATTCATACCACTTCCCTTATTACCCATATTAGATCCATGATAACGCCAATCGGTTGGCTTTGCATAACCACAGTTAACATAATTATTAGCATGACCTATAATACTTTGATAAGGATCTAAATATCCGGTTGCAGAATCATAAGCAGAAGAATCATAAGCAGCGTGACCAAATAAGTTGTTCTTGTCTCTTGCAATTGTACTTTGACCAAGTCCTGACTCATTAGTTGCTAAAGACATCATTAAAATAGCATTAGCACCATATAATTGTTCACTTGATTTAAAGAATATTCCCGTTCCAAACATATTTGAGTAACCATTTACGTATTGTCTTCCATAAATAGTACCAACTAAACCTCTTGTATTTTTTAAATAAGCATCAATATCATCACTTGAATAATTAGATTTAGCACGATGTGGTAAATACATATAATAATTATAATAAGGATTATCTTTATTAATACTATGTTCTAAAGTATTATTCCTATAATCGCTTAACATCTCTTCAAAATACTTAAAAAAGTAAATTCCATCATAACTAAAGTAATCTCCAACGGGAAGCTGACTTGGTTTCTTATCAATTGCTCTTGATGATTGAGCATAAGTATTCCAAATATTTGCTGAATAATAATGTAATAATTCATTATTAGTTACTCGATAAAAACTAAAATTACCTAAAAAACCAACTGGTACTATTTGATAATAACCATCCTTAACCCAACCTGTTAGATTAGAAGTTTTAACTTTAATAGCATGGTTACTATAATTAAAATCTAAAAATACTCCTTCTGTTGCTCCATAATTAGCATTATGATTTATATAACCAATACTAGTTTTTAAACTTGAATCGGAATAATAATCAGTATTAACATCTGATGACTTAACTCCTAAATAAACTAAAGCTGATTTAGCGTTTATAAATCTAGTTACATTATTCTTTCTCTCTAAAATAACTGCTCTGTTATTAGTTGAAGCATTAAAAGCCTTTAAAGCTTCATCATAAGTATTATAACATTCTACTTTTGTTAAAGTTTTATTACCACTTGAAAGTGCAAGTTCAAAATTAGGACAAACATTTCTTTTACTAATTTCATCTTGGGTTAATCCTTTAACATTAAAGGTTATTAAAAAGAAAATAAGACTAATTATTATTAATTTAATTTTTTTCAATTTAACCACCTCTATTCTTATAATATAAGTATAACAAAAAAACTACCATATGTTAAACAAAATAGTAGTTAATTCTGTCAAATATTGTCAAATATTATTAATTTTTTATTTCTTTTTTAGTTATTTTATTTTCATCTACATATTTATAATTAAGTGCATTTTGTTTAGTAATTACTGATTTACCTAAGTTCTTTTCAATGTCATCTCTTGCAACTTTTGCAGCATGTCCACCCATTTGAGCAATTTTCTTATTTTGTTCTAAACCATATGGCTTATACTCTTTGGCAAGTTCTCTGGTTGTAATTTCTCCTAAATCAGTAAGGGCTACTTCTAAATCAGACATATTATCTCGTAAAGATTCTTTTCTTAAACCTTTAAAAGCCTTATACTCATTTGCCTTCATTCCAGACCAACTTTTATATATTTCATTTGTAAGTACGGCATATTCAATAGGTTCTTTAATACCATTACTTTTCCATACATCCGTTAATTTGTTTCTATGAAGTATTCCTTTTAATCTTGCTTCAATCCATTCGTCAGAGTATCCTCTTGAACGATAATAATTAATAGCACGATTAATTGCAATTTCTGGGTCAAAGACTTCATCAATTCTTTCACTTCCAAGATTTGCAAGCCAAACTTTAAATGGCTCTGCACGAGGGCTTGGAACAGACTCGATAAGTCTTAATATTCCTTTAGTATCTAACGTGTCAGTTAAATAACTCTTTCCATCTTTTTTGGACTTCATCTTCAGTTGTCCGATTTTTTCGGACAACTGACTTCCCTCTTGTGCTAATTTCGTCTTTAAGTCGTTCCAATACTTTCTAGGCCTTTCATTTCCTGTTAAAGCACTTATAACATCAACAATACTATAATAGTATTCTTCTTTTTCACTATCCCAAATACTTCTGATTTCATTACCTTCAAATAAATTGGAAATAGTTTCTAATTTTTTTTCTTTCATTTTTTTAAATCCTCCTTTTTTAATTTTGCAGATGCGTCTGCATTATTTTTTTCTAAACATTTTGAGTTGTACATATTTTGTGTACAACTGACTTCCTTCATTAATTAAATTTCTTTTCAAGTGTACGATTTTTTCGTACGCTTCGTTTCCACGTGAAAGCACTTACTAAAGCAACAACACCTTTTTTTCTTTCATTATTAAAATCCTTCATTCTTGTCATATTATTATACTCTTATTTTTTTTCTTAAAGCAAGACTTATTTCAACATTTTTGCAACTTTTTTTGAGTATATAAAAAGAATGTAGATTAACTACATCCTATTCTTCAGTTTCTTTAGATTTTTTATCAAGTTCTAAATAATAATTATATCTATCTTTAGCATTATTTAAGTTTTCTTCTAGAAGTTCTTGATATTCATCTGGATTTAATTTCTTTAAAGTTCTGTATCTATCTTCACCTGCTATAAATTCATAGTATTTAGAAAAATCGGCTTCCGAGTCTAAGTTAAATCCAGTTGTTGGATTATATCTAAATAATGGAAAGTAACCTGACTCAACTGCTAGTTTTTGTTCTTCGGTTGAATTCATTCCTTTTAAAATACCATGTGCAATACAAGGAGCATAAGCAATGATAATACTTGGTCCATTATATTCAGCGGCTTCCTTGAAAGTTTTTAAAGTATGAGTCATACTAGCACCTAAACTAACGGTTGCAACATAAGCATTCTTATAAGTTAAAGCAATCTTCGTTAAATCTTTTTTATTAGTTTTCTTACCATAAGCGGCAAACTTGGAAACACTTCCAATTTGACTTGATTTACTTGCTTGACCACCTGTATTAGAATATACTTCAGTATCAAGAACTAAGATATTTACATTATAGTTATTTGCAAGCACATGATCAAGTCCTGAAAAACCTATATCATAGGCCCATCCGTCGCCTCCAACGATAAAGTAAGTTTTATCTTTAATAAAGTTTTTATATGGTAATAATTCTTTATCTTTGGTTTGTTTTACTAAGTTATAAAGGTCTATATCGGAGTTTTCTCCATGAGCAAGATAATTTTCGTAGATATCTAAATTATTGTCAGACTCTTTAATTCTTTCTTCAAGAATTCCTCTGATTGCATCTTTCATAGTATTATCAGCAATACACATACCAAGTCCAAATTCAGCATTATCTTCAAATAAAGAGTTTGCCCATGGAACATTGAAGGCCGTTGCTGGGTATGATGCCGAATAGATTGATGAACAACCAGTCGCATTAGCAACTATTAAGTTATCTCCAAATAACTGAGTTATAAGTTTTAAATATGAAGTCTCGCCACATCCAGCACAAGCACCAGGATACATAAACTTAGGTTTAACAAATTGACTTCCCTTTAAAGTAAACTTATCTAAGACATCTTTCTTTTCAGAAATATTCTTTTCTAAATATTCAAATCTCTTTTGTTCTTTTTCAGAAATTAAGATTTTACTATCTTTAATTGTTAAGGCTTTCTTACCCTTTTTACCAGGACAAGCATTTACACATAACCCACATCCTGTACAGTTTGCTATGTTAACTGCAACTGTAAATTTATATAACTTACTCTTAATCGAAGTTTCAATACAATTACTTCTTACATATTCAGGAGCATTCTCATATTCTTCTTCCGTTAATAAATAAGGTCTAATAACAGCATGAGGACAAACGAAGGAACACATATTACAACTAATACAATTTTCCTTATTATAGCAAGGTGCTATAGGGGACGTATATCTTCTTTCAAGAGCGGTAGTCTTAGGAGGTGTCATACCATCATAATTATCAACAAATGATGAAACAGGAATTTTTCCTCCTCTTCTTTCTTCTAGAATCTCAAAGACTGTTTTCTCACTTGATTCTTCTTCAAGTTCTCCAATATCTTTTCTGGTAATTGGAACTTCTAAATAACTATCCATAACTTTGGTAATAGCTTCTAAGTTCTTTTCTAAAACACCATTTCCTTTATTCTTAAATTTATGTTCTAAACTCTTTTTAATTTCAGCATCAGCATATTTAAAATCAATGATATGACATAACTTAAAGATTAAAACTTCCATAATAGAACTAATCTTACCTGGTATACCAGCATCATTTGCAATACGTGTTGCATCTATTATATAAAATTTAATTTTCTTAGTTTTTAAAATATTTTTATCCCGATTAGATAAGAAATCTAACACTTCACTTGAAGACTTATCTGTATTTAAAATGAATATTCCATCTTCCTTAATTTTATTTAAAACATCAAATTTCTTTAAATACATATCTTTAGTTACAACTAAAGTACTTGCTTTATCAATATAATAAGTTGATCTAATTGGGTCTCTTCCAAATCTTAAATGGGAAATTGTAACTCCTCCGGATTTCTTGGAATCATATTCGAAATATCCTTGAACAAAAGCGTTCGATCCATTTCCCGTTATTTTAATAATATCTTTACTTGCAGAAACCATGCCATCAGATCCAAAGCCATAGATTAACATTTCATAGTTATTACTTGGATTATTAAACTTTGTTGTTTTTAAACTTAATTTAGTTACATCATCAATGATTCCAATTGTAAAGCCATTAAAGATTTTACCATTATTCATATAATCAAATACAGCTTTTATATGAGATGGATTAGTATCTTTTCCAGATAAACCATATCGTCCTCCAAAGACCTCAATATTTAAATTATTTTCTTTAACGAAACTTACAATATCTAAGTATAAAGGAGCATTACTTCCTTGTTCTTTGGTTCGATCTAAAACGGCAATTTTTTTAACACTTCCAGGTAATACCTTAAGTAAATATTTAGATGAGAATGGTCTATAAAGATGTACTTCAATAAGTCCATATTGTAAACCTTGACTATTTAAGTAATCAATTGTTTCTTTAATAGTTTCACATACACTTCCCATAGCAACTATGATGTTTTCAGCATTAGGACTTCCATAATAATTAAATGGTTTATAGTTTCTTCCTGTTATTTCATTAATACTTTTCATGTAATCATTTACAATATCAGGTAAGTTATCATAGTTTTTATTCTTAGCTTCTGCATATTGAAAATATACATCATCCATCTGACAAGTACCAAAGGTATTAGGATTATCAATATTTAAACCTCTATTTCGAAATTTTTCTAATTCTTTATGATCAATTAATTTTTTAACTTTATCTAACTCAATTACTTCAACTTTATTAAGTTCATGACTAGTTCTAAAACCATCAAAGAAATTAATAAATGGAATATGTCCCTTAATTGCTGATAAATGAGCAACACTTGTTAAGTCCATGACATCTTGAACACTACTATTAGCAAGAATTGCAAAACCAGTCTGCCTTGTTGCATATATATCTTGATGATCTCCCATAATTGATAAAGCATGAGTAGATAGGCTACGCGACGCAACATTAATAACTAAAGGTAGGCCTTCTCCTGCTATCTTATACATATTAGGTATCATTAAAAGTAAGCCTTGAGAAGCTGTATAAGTTGTTGTTAAAACACCAGAAAGTAAGCTTCCATGAACCATTCCAATAGCCCCTGCTTCACTTTGCATTTCAACAACCTTTACATGGGTACCAAAGAAATTCTTCTTATCTAAACTATCCTTATCAATATATTCTGACATCGGACTAGCCGGAGTAATTGGATATATTCCTGCTAACTCCGTAAAGTTATATGAAACATAACTACAAGCTTCATTTCCATCCATAATTTTATACATCTAAATCACCTACATCTCTATTAAATTATAACATGAAATAAAAAAAAATAACACAAAAATAGACAAAAAAGCCAAGAATTTGCTATAATAGAATAAATTATATTGAGGTGAGGCATGAAATTATTAGTCAGTGATTTTGATGGAACTTATTATTTAGATGATAATGATATTAAAAAAAATAATTTATGTATTAAAGATTTTCAAGATAAAGGAAATTTATTTATGTTATCATCCGGCAGAAGTTTTAAATCTTTAAAAGAAGTTACTAAAAAATATAATATTAGTTATGATTATTTATCTTGCTGTGATGGTTCAATTCTTTATGATAAATTTGATAATATCATTGCTAAATTTGATTTAGAACCTAGTATTTTAGAAGAATTTTTAGCTTTAAAAGATTATGCTAACATTAAAAAAATCCAACATTCCTACCCTGATGATTATTATGATACCATCCAAAATGGAGAAATGATTGGTTGTAATATTGTAATTGAAAATATTAATATTACAGATACTTTTTTAGATAAATATCATAAAATGCAAGAGAAGTATCCTAATTATGATTTTTTAGTTTATTCTTATAATGATATAACTTATTTTTGTTTA
>CANRHS010000018.1 GCA_947630495.1 uncultured Bacilli bacterium
TATAGTTTTGTTGCAAATGCAACTTATTTTTTTAATATTTATTTGTTATAATTTTTTAAGATAAGAGGTAGTTATGATAGAGAAAATAATAAATGCAAAAGAAGAAGACATTGATGAATTAGTTAAAAATAAAATTAATGACTTAAATAGTAATGCAGATAAAATTGAGAAATTAGGATTTACAGATTATATCAATTCAAATCCAGTTTATAAAGGTTTTATTCCACTTAATACAAGAATAAGATATTCCAACTATGGTATGGAAGATTATAGTATGAAAACAACTGATTTTATTTATGAATTTATACATTATATAAAAAAGTATAATTTAGGTAATAAATTTCAAATTATTTATTTTTTAGAATATTTTATTAATTCATACTTTGGATTACCAGGTAATATTTCAAGAGAGGCTATATTTAATGATATTGCATGGAAAACAACTACAACAGATGATGAATATTTTGAAGCACTAGAAAAAAATGAAATTGGTATGCTAAAAAATAAAGGTGCAGCACAATGTACAGAAAGAAGTGCCATTGCCGAGCAAATATTAAGTATACTAGATTTTGAAGTTTTTTATTGTATGGGATGTGTCGATTTAGGTAATAATCAGCAAGAACCTCATTGCTTTAATATTGTAAAAAGAAAAAATGATTATACAATAGTTGACTATAGTTGTCCCATTAGAGAATACAATGAGGATAATAGTACTGATTCTTTTTATCCCTTTATTGCAATAATATCAAATGATGAATTTATAGATTTTCTTAATAATGGAACAATTAAGAATTTTCCAAATTATCGATATGAAATAAAAAATGGAAAAAGTATAAGAGTTAATGAAGATAATAATAGATTATATGTAGTTGGTCAATATAAAATACAAAAGGATAACCAAAAATAAATTATTTTTTTATCTTCTTTCTTTAATTTAATTATATTATAGTTTTGTTGCAAATGCAACTTATTTTTTTAATATTTATTTGTTATAATTTTTCTAGATAGATTATATATTGTAATTGAAAGGGTAGATAAATATGATGAAAATCGTCAAGCGAAATGGAAAGTTTGTTGACTATGATTCAGAAAAGATAAGAATAGCTATTAGAAAAGCTAATAATGATGTTGCAGATGAAGATAAGGCAAGTGATGCAGAGATCAATAAGATAATTAAGTATATTGAAACTTCTAATAAAAATAAGAAGAGATTACTTGTTGAAGATATTCAAGATATAATTGAAAAGAAGTTAGTTGAACTAAATAAATATGAATTATCTAAAGCCTATATGTTATATCGTTATGAAAGAGAGTTAATTAGAAGGGCTAATACAACTGATGAATCTATTTTAACTTTGATTAAAAATAGTAATAAAGAAGTAATGGAAGAAAATTCTAATAAAAATGCTTCCGTTGCTGCTATTCAAAGAGATTTGATTGCTGGAGAGGTATCTAAAGATTTAACTAAAAGAATATTATTGCCAGAAAAGATTAGTCAAGCCCATGAAGATGGCGTTTTACATTTCCATGATGCCGATTATTTCTTACAACCAATTTTTAATTGTTGTTTAATCAATATAAGTGATATGCTTGATAATGGAACAGTTATAAATGGAAAATTAATTGAAAGTCCTAAAAGTTTTCAAGTTGCCTGTACTGTTTTAACTCAGATAATTGCGGCTGTTGCTTCAAGTCAATATGGAGGACAATCTGTTAATATCAGTCATCTTGCTAAATACTTAAAGAAAAGTGAAGAAAAATTTAAAAAGAATTTAAATCATAAATATAAAGATAAGATAGATAAAGATATTCTTAAAGAAATGGTTAATGATCGTTTAAAAGAAGAATTGAGTGCGGGTGTTCAAACAATTAGTTATCAAATAAATACTTTAATGACTACTAATGGTCAGGCTCCTTTTGTGACAATTTTTATGTATTTAGATGAGAATGACCCTTATTTAAAATATACTGCAATGATAATAGAAGAAATATTAGAACAAAGATATCAAGGAATTAAAAATGAAAAAGGTGTTTATATTACCCCGGCATTCCCGAAACTTATCTATGTTCTTGATGAAAACAATAATCTTTCAGGTGGTAAATTTGATTATTTAACCCATCTTGCAGTTAAATGTTCAAGTAAAAGACTTTATCCTGATTATATAAGTGCTAAAAAGATGCGAGAAAATTATGAAGGAAATGTCTTTAGTCCAATGGGCTGCCGAAGTTTCTTAACGCCTTTTAAAGATAGTGATGGTAATTATAAATTTGAAGGAAGATTTAATCAAGGAGTAGTAAGTATTAATCTTCCTCAGATTGCAATTATTGCTGATGGTGATGAAAAGAAGTTTTTTGAACTTTTAGATGAGCGCCTTGACTTATGTTATGAAGCTTTAATGTGTAGGCATCATGCTTTAATGGGAACTTTATCAAATGTCTCCCCTATTCACTTTCAATATGGTGCGATTGCAAGACTTCCGAAAAATGAAGCTATCGATAAATTATTAAAAAATGGTTATTCTACGATTTCTCTTGGTTATATTGGAATTTATGAAATGACTAAATTAATGAAAGGAGTCTCTCATACAGACCCCGTTGGGAAAGAATTTGCTTTGAAAGTTATGAACATCATGCGAAAGCACTGCGATAAATGGAAAAAAGAAACGGGAATTGCCTTTGGTTTATATGGTACTCCTGCAGAATCCTTATGTTACAGATTTGCTCGGATTGATAAAGAAAAATTTGGAGATATTAAAGATGTAACTGATAAAGGATATTATACTAATTCTTATCACGTTGATGTCCGTGAAGAAATTGATGCTTTCTCTAAACTTAAATTTGAAAGTGAATTTCAAACTATCTCATCAGGTGGAGCTATTTCTTATGTTGAAATACCAAATATGGAAAAGAATTTAGAAGCTTTAGAAGAATTAGTTAAATTTATTTATGATAATATTCAATATGCAGAATTTAATACTAAAAGTGATTATTGCCATGTCTGTGGTTTTACAGGCGAAATTATAATTAATGATAATTTAGAATGGGAATGTCCTAATTGCCATAATAAAGATAAAAATAAAATGAATGTAACAAGACGTACTTGTGGTTATCTTGGAGAGAATTTCTGGAATGTTGGAAAAACCAAAGAGATAAAATCACGGGTCTTACATTTATAAATAGTAAATTTACAATAATAGAAGGAGAGGTTAAATATGTTAGAAGGTAAATTACAAATTAAAAAATTAGATGAAAGGGCTACTATTCCAACTTATGGAACAGTTGATTCAGCAGCAGCTGACTTGTATGCTCTATTAGACTCTGAAGTTACAATCGAACCAGGCGAAATGGTCATGATAGGAACTGGACTTGCTATGGCTATTCCAAGAGGATATGCAGGATTAATCTATGCAAGAAGTTCTCTTGGTTCTAAAAAGGGACTTGCACCTGCTAATAAAGTTGGAGTAATTGATGCAGATTATCGAGGAGAAGTTAAAATTCCTTTATTCAATCATTCAAAAACTCCCCAAACAGTAAGTCCTAATGAAAGAATTGCTCAAATAATAATTACCCCTTATTTTAAAGCAACTTTTGAAGAAACTTCGGAACTTGATGAAACAATAAGAGGAGCTGGAGGATTTGGTTCAACAAACTAAATTCTTTTTTTTATCAAAATTAATTTACAAATAAAAACATAAATGTTATAATGATATAGTAAATAATGCTAAGGCATTATAATAGGAAGGAAGTTTTATGAAAAAATATTTTAACCTTAAAAACCAATTTCTTGTGTTATCTGCGGTTTTAATGTTTACAGTTATTATTAGTTTAATGACGAGTTATGCTGCTCCTATTAATGAAGCAAGCAGCACTACAGTTTTTGATTATAACACAATCGTTAGTAATAATCCTGATATTAAAAGAATAGCTGATACTAATACTATTAATAATTACAAGCAACTTTTTACAACACAAGATAAGTATGATGGAAGGGTATGGACAGATAAATCTGTTTACTCTTATGATGATACGAAAGGAACTGTAAAAATTGATAATACATCAATTAACTTTGATACAGATTTTTTAAATGTATTTTCTGCCTTAAATTCTAATCAAACAAATAAGAAAAATATCGTGCCTGTTGACTTAGAATTAGTTATTGATGTTACAGCTTCAATGTATACAGGTACTCCTGGAAAAGACGATGATCATTTAACAGTAGTTATAGAAGCTGCTAATCAGTTAATGGAAAAAGTAAAAAATAATATTCCAAATTCTCAAATAGGTGTTATATTTTATTTAGGAAATGCTTTTCAAGCAGTTCCACTTACATCATATTTACCTAAAATTAACAAAAAGTATTCTACGGAGAAAAAAAGCGATCATACTAACGTTATAATTCGTTATACTTTGACTGATACAAAAACAGGAGAAGAAGTATCAGAAGTTGAATTTAATGCATTCGAAGGTACTTGTAAATTAATTAGTGGTAAGGCTCTACCTGAAGGAATAAATATAGAAAAAAACTACATTGGAGGAACAAATTATCAATCTGCTTTTGTAACAGGATTAAAAAACCTATCTGAAAATAAAAACAAAACATATACAACTTCAGATGGCACGGTTTTAACGAAAACACCAGCCGTAGTCTTCTTAGGTGATGGGAAAAGTAATACCTTTTTAGCTGATAATGGTGATAGTGATGTTGAAGGAGAAGTCAATTATCAAAAGACACCATCTTCTGTAACGACTTCTGGTAATTGGTGGGATCCAAAAGATCCAAAAGTTGGAGTTGCCTCTCCAAGTGGTGTTGCAAGAATTTTCAAACCTTTATTAAATATTGCTTATTGGAAAAAAGTTCTTGCAAATTCTTATAAAATTAGTACTAATAATGTTCAAATATATACTATTGGATTTAAAGCTGGAGAAAAAAGCCCAGTCCTTGATCCTTTAAATGGTTTTATTGAAAATAGTGATTATAAAAACTTCTATAATAATTTCTTAAGTTGGAAAAATGGAACCATTGAAACTTTAACAATTGAAGGTAATGCTACTAGCAGTGACTTTTATCACGTTTTAAATCGACCAAAGACAGAATATAAATTTAATCAATTACCAGCCGATGATAAATATGGTATTAAAACGTCAGACTTAGATTTAAATTATCCAACTAAATACTATAAAGCAACTGAAAATAATATTGCAGAAGTTTTTAATCAAGTATACAATAGTTTAACTACTTATACTTATGTAGAAAACCCATTAAAAGCTAATACAACTTTAAAATATTCTGATCAAATTGGAGAAAACTTAGAAATTAAAAATGTTACTAACCTACTCTTATTTGGTCAAAACTATAATATCAAAAAACGGGAAGCTACTTCCGTTGAAAAAAGTAATCAGAAAAGTGGTACCACTTATACTTATTATGAAGTTAATAATACTGATACTATAATTAATCATGGTTATGATGAATATTATAGTAATAACACAAAAGTTGCTACAGCTAGTTTTAAATTAAGTGATATTAAAATTTGGGTTGAAACAACTAACAATATTCAAACATTATATGTTGATATTCCATCTAAATTAGTTCCAATTTTAAATGTTAGATATGAAATAGATGATAAAGGAGTTATAACTTATACTTCAAATGAAAACACAAATGAGTCTTTACCTCTTAGAATTATTTACACAGTTGGAATTAAAAATAATTATATTGATAAATTTGCTAAATTAAACTTAGATTTAGTTTCTAAAGATTATATTTCAAAAAACTTAGTAAAAAAGAATAATAAAGAATACATTTATTTCTATGCAAATTATTATGATAAATCACATTCTTATGGTAATGCTAAAACGACTTATACTATTGCTGATATTAATCAACATTATCTAAATCAAAATAACTTAATAATTTATAAAACTAGTAAAAATGGTGATAGTAATGGCGAAGGAATATTAAAAGAAACTGGTGGTAATGTAGTCTTATCTGATAAAATTGCTAAGTTAGAAAATATTGATAAAAATGCTACTTACTATTATATAAAGGAATATTATACAAAAGGTGAAAATAATAATGCTAAATTAGTTAAATATGCAACTGCTATAAAAGGTTCTAACTTGGATTTGGTTTATTATAATGAAGAAACTAATGAGGTTGTTGATGAAGCAGGTAAAAATGTTGTTTTAGCAACTAAAATAGGTTCTACTATAAATAATAATTTAAATTCTACAACTAATAAATCTAGTAATTCAACCGAAACAGCATCTATCGTCTTATCTAGTAATTATAATAATAAAAATATAACTGATTATTTAGGTAATAATGGTCGTTTAGAAGTATTAAATAATAGAAATCTTGAAATTAGAAAAGAAGTTACAGGTACTTCTGGAGATAAGAATAAAGTTTGGACTTTCCAAATTAAACTTACTCCAAAAACCGGAATAACTCTTAATACAACTTATTCTTATAAAGGTGGAAGTTTTATAGATGGAGTTACTAAGGCAAGTGATGGAAAAATTACTTTCACAAGACAATCAAATGGAAGTTATGTTGGAAAAATTCAATTAAAACATGGACAATCAGCTACGATTATGGATATTGAAGAAGGTACTGCTTATGAAATAACAGAAGAAGATGCTAATCTTGATAACTATAATTTAAAAGCAACTAACAATAAATCCCTTCTTACTTCTGACAAACTTACAGAAATGCAAAATGTTAAAGGAATTGATTTACCTAAAACTGGAGAACTTGGTACTATCTTACCTTATATAGTTGGAGTTCTATTCGTTATCTGGGGTATTACAACCTTCCTACTTATTTCTAAGAAGAAAAAGACTAATTAGTAAAAATTGAGTTTAACCTTGGCTAAACTCTTTTTTTCTTGCATTTTTTACTTAAATGTTATATAATATACCAAGGAAAAAAGGGGGAATTAACCATGCAATTAAAAAGATATGATGAAAACATAATTAAAAGTAAAGGAGAAATAGTTTTTAATGACTACATTAGACTAATAGAATCTACTAAACCAATCCAACTAGTATTTGAAATAGAAACTATTTTAATTAAACATAAAATGAGTTTAAATAAATTCATTTCTATTTTAATGCAATATTTAGAAGAACATAAAATTATAATTGAAGATTCAAATATATGTGAAGAACTTTTAAATAGTGAAGATAAAAGAGCCTATTTAAATGAAAATCCTATTCCAAGTGAATTATTAAGTTCTACTTTGAATAAATATTTATTATATAGACGTCCTGATATTTTCTTTGGTAATAAAAATTTACTTAAAACTTTAAATTCACTTATTAATTATAATGATAAACTTAATAAGATAAGAGAAAAAGAAAATCACGAAAAAGATACTTTTCTTCCTATAATTGAAAACTTTGTTAAAGACTTTTTAAATCAAGACTACTCTCTTGAAAGATTTTGTCTATTAAGAAATATTAGTAAACATTATTTCTATCCTAAAGATGGTTTCTATTCAAGACAACTTATTGCCTATAATCAAGATTTATATCAAGAATTATTAACTGATTTAAAATTAAGAGAAAAAGAAAAACAAGAAAGTTTAGTCAATGATATTTATAAAGTACTTGCAATGATTAAAGAAAATAAAGACTTTGATGCTATTGATTTTTATCAAGCAACGAAATATGGACCTCTTGAATTTATAGAAACTTCAACTGCTATTTTAAGTATAGAAGATAGTAAGTTAATTCGCGAATATGTAAATAAATTAAGATGTTCTTATACAATTAATTATCACACTAATAGTTTAAAAACTGAATTATTAAAAGAAAAATATACTTTAACTATTGATAACACTATAGTAGAAACTACTGAAGAAGTAAGAAAAATAGTTTTAGATTACTTAGAAAAAGAAAATATACCTATTAGTTCAATTATAGTTTTTCAAGATGCTATTCGAAAGTATTACAAGAATGAACTATTAGAATCAAAAGTAAGGAGAAGATAACAATGACTAATTTATATGATTTAAGTAAATTAATTTATGATGATTATTTACAAATGCTAAAAATCAATGATGATGCTTTAATTTGGTTAGATCTTGAATCGTTTAAATATAAAACTAATACTAGTATTATTTTAAAAGTATTAAATCATTATATTAACAATGAACTAGTAAAACCAGACTTTGCCTTAATATTTGAAAAAATTAAAGAATTACCTAACCCTTGTGAATATCTTTATTTTAATAATATAACTCCGGCCTTTTTAAAAGAACATTTAGAAGAATATTTAATTTATTTTAAACCAGAATATAAACTATGTCTTAATAGTAAAATACTAAATAATTATAAAGAAATTATTAGAAAATATATTATTTATTATAAAAAACAATTAAATATAACTCAAGAAAATGAATATAAGAATCTAATAAATGAATTTATTAAATCTAAATATAGTTTAGAAAGATTTTGTATAATAAAAGGTTTAACTTTAAATGATTTTAATTCGAAAAAAAATGGAATATTTATTAAAATAATGAAAAAAGATAAAGATTTATATACAAAATTTTTATATAATATAGATGCTAAAGAAAAACTTAAAAATTTAAATATTCAAACAGATATTTTAAACATTCTTAAAGCTATTAAGGAATTAGGTAATGATTTTACAATTATTAATTTGTTTTTAATGACTCCTTATGCTCCTTTAGAATTAACAAAAGTTGCTGATAATATATTAAATAAAGAAGATTTAATTTTATTTAGAAAATATATGAATATTTGTTATAGAGATTTTGCAATTCATGGTAATTTTATGAATAAAGAAAGAATTAATCTTTTAATAAAAATTCCTTATACCATTACAATAGATGGTAATACTATTGAAACTAAAGAAGAAGAAAGACGGGACGCAATTGAATTTTTGCAAGTTAATGAAATTCCTATTAATTCTTATATATTTGATATAGCTTTAAAACGTTATTATAAAAATAAAAGTAAAGAAAGAAGGTTAAAATGAGTAATAATAAAATAACTACAACTGAAAAAGAAGTTGTTGCTTACCATGAATATTTAACTTATTTAAAAGAACATAATAATATAGATGAATTAGGAGATGTAATAAATAAATTAGGTTGGTCTCAACAAGAGTTCTTTGATTGTTTATTAAATTATATTAATAAAAATATTACTAAACCTTTATATGCAATAGCATTCGATGAAATAATTGAAACTATTCTATCTAACAATGATAAAAATATTTATATGAGTCTTAGAAGACAAGGAATTACTCCTGATTTATTACATATAAATCTTAGTAATTATTTAACTATTTTTAGACCTGATATTAAATATACTAATAAATATTTAAATAAAATAAGAGAAATTTTAAGAACTTATACAGATTATTTAAAAGCAATTGCTGAAAGAAATAGAATAGTTCAAGAACATACAGCTTTTACTACTAATCATATAAAAGATTTTCTTAATTCACCTTATAGTATAGAAAGATTTTTCTTACCAAGAAGAATATCTTCAACAGAGTTTATTAGAAAATATGCTAGTCCTTTACAAAAATATAATCCTGAACTTTATAATAAATTACAAGAGACTATAGTTACTAAGAATGAGATAAAGAATGCAACTATTCAAAATGATGTTTTATTAATTCTTAAGTTAATTAAAGAATTAGGTAATGATTTTAATAGTATTGATTTATTTAAAAATACTATGTTTAGTCCTAAAGAATTAAAGAAAGCAGCAGATGAATTTTTAAATAAAGATGATTTAAAATTATTTAGATCAAAAATTAATTATTATGGAACATCGGCTTTTATGACTACTATTATAGGAGAAGTTAGAGTTAAAAGTTTTATTGAAACAAGATTTAGTATTACTATTGATAAGGAATTAATTGAAACAACGAAAGAAGAAAGAGAAATGGTTATCAAGGATTTAAAAGAGTTTTGTATTCCAATTTCAAGTGAAACTATTATAGATGATTATAAAAGATTAAGAAAATCTAAAACTTTAATTAAAGCATGAGCAATCATGTTTTTTTATGCAAGATTTATGTAAGATTTATGCAAGTTGAATTGATTTATAAAGGGAAAATCTAAATTAAATATACCAGAGTAAAAGTCAAATGTATTATAAAGATTAAGACATGAATTATCATGTTTTTTTCATATATTCATATAATTAAACGAGGTGAATAATGAAAGATAATATCTATATCGTTCAAAAAGGAGATAATTTATATGATATAGCTAAGAAACATAATACAACAGTTGGTATAATTAAGGCTTTAAATAATTTAAATTCTAATTTTTTACAAGTAGGTCAAGAATTAAAAATGCCAACATCAATTGTTGAAGAAAGTCTTCCAAGTGATTATATTATTTATACAATTAAACCAAATGATAATTTATATAGTATAGCTAAAAAATATGGAATTACTTTAGAAGAATTAATTAATTTTAATGAACAAGGTACTACTCTTCTTAATATAGGAGACCAATTATTAATTCCTGTTAAAGGAGAAACTGATAATCTAACTTATGTTGTATCTCCAGGTGATACTTTATATAATATTGCTAAACGTTATAATATAAGTGTAGATGAATTAAAGAAAAAGAATAATTTAGATAGTAATTTACTTAAAATAGGTCAAACTTTAATTATACCTGAAACTAGTACTTATCAAACTTATATAGTAAAAGATAATGATACTTTAGATAGTATAGCAAATTATTTTAATGTATCTAAAGAAGATATTAAAAAGGCTAATAATATGTTAACAGATGATATTTTAATAGGTCAAATAATGGTAATACCAAAAAAATAGAGAGCAAATTGTTCTCTATTTTAATATTTGTTATTAATAAACTCAACTTGTCAATTCGTATGGAGAAGTTGAAGTTCCCTCTCCCCCTGTAATTTGTACAGTTGATTTAAGATAAAGAGATGGTCGGACAGAATTTTCATTTATACTGTTATAATACTTAATACTACCCAAGACATGTAGACCAGAGACATATTCAGATTTACCAGTAAAAGGAGATATGAGCCATTCATTTAATTGATTTGCCGTTTTATAGAGCCAGCTTGTAGCACTTGGATATCCATCATAATCATAAATTTTAGTTTCACTCCAATAATTATTCTTTGCACTAAAGCCATAATCACTTGGGTACATCAAAGCTATTTTTCCTGTCCAGGTACTTCCACTCCTTTCCTTGGTATATGCTACTTTTGTGGTATCTCCACTTGAACTTAATGTTACTCCTCCCAAATACCATTTTGTCTCTTCTATCATATCTTGTGCTTTACTTGATAAGGAAGTTAAATAGTTTCCATTCAAGTAAGTATTTAAATTGGAAGTAATCCAATCATTTTTATTTTCGCTATCCCATACTTTTTTTTCACTTAATACTTCATTTCTTACTATCTTTAAATGATCTTGTCCATCTTCATCTTTAAATATTCCAATTATTCTCCATATTTCACAATTATTCTCATTTTGCTCAATTGTATTATCATTACAATTGAAATAGATATAATTATCTACTGTTGCTTCTGAATATCTATACTCTCTAATATCACTTCCATCTTGGATTACCTTTGAATTTAATGATGTTACTCCTATTACTCCTCCTGGTTTACCAAACGTAATTTTTATAGTTTCAACTGCCGTTGGAATATAATTCAATTGATATGGTTGTTCCAAACTGCCATCACCACCGATAATTTGAATATCAGATTTTAAATAAAGACTTGGTCGAACCATCAAGTCGTTATTCGCGGTAGAATGTCCGACACGACCATTATTATTCCAAAAAGCAATATAATTATTGCTAATAGAAGTGGGTGATAAGAACCATTCAGGATAACCAACAGAATGGTTTGCCCCTTTAAACAACCAACTAGTTTCTACTGCTGTACTTTCAAATTCTTCACTTCCTATAATTGTGTTCTTCCAATACTGACTATCTACTGTATATCCATAATCACTTGGATACATGAAAGTTATTTTTCCCATCCATGTTGCATTATGATTTATCCACACTCTACAACTACTATTTCCCTCTAATTCACTTTGACTCTTATTTGAGCCTTCATTTTTATTGCATCCTGTTATTGCTCTTTCATATTTATAAGCCTTTGATACAGTGTCTTTAATAATCTTGTTCGTACTATCATATGTTAATGCACCTAAATAATGTTTTGTTACTTCTATCATTTTCTGAGCATTTAAACTTAAATTTCTGAAATATCCATTCGCTGATCCTACTGAATTTAGCCAATACATTATTCCAGCATCTGACCAATCATTATCATCACCAGATGAATCAGTTTTATGAGCATTGAAATAGGCTGCTTGTGATCCTGGACTATTATATCTTATATAAAAGGATGTTTCATTAATCGTATATATATTTGGTATTGCACTTTTAGGTAATATTTTATCCCTTACTATTTTCATGTGCTCTTGTCCATTTTCATCTTTAAATATTCCTAATATTCTCCAGATTTCACAATTATTTGAATTTTGTTCACTTACATTATCTTTACAATTAAAGTATACGTAATTATTTACTCCCAATCCAGAATATCTATACTCTCTTATACTGTTTCCTTCTTGAGTAACTTTTGTATCATTAGCTGTTACTCCAATTACCCCACCAGATTTTCCTAAGGTTGCCTTAACTATATCATTTGCCTTTCCTTCTTTTGAAGGAAATTCACTTGCAACATGTATTTCTATTACTCTTTTAGAAGAGACTGTCCTTCTAAAGAAAGCATAAGATGGATTTTTACCAATTAATATTATTATATTCATAAGACATAATAAACTCATTACAAATAAAAATCTCTTTCCTCTTTTAATAAATCTTTTATCTTTTTCTTCTCTACTCATAATACATCTACCCTTCTACAATAAATTTATCTACTCTAATTAGTTTTATTATAACAAGTTTTTGCTCCATTGTCCAGCCTTTTAATGAAATAGTGTTAAAAAATGAGAGAATAAAATTATTGAATGGTGGTAGATAAAATGAATGAAAATAATTTAAAATTATGCCGAGAAGACTTAAAAATAACTCAAAAAGAATTAGGAAATATCTTGAATGTTCATAGAAAAACGGTTACTAATTGGGAAAATGCTAATGACCCAATTCCTATTACTAAATTAGTTCTTTTTTGTAATCTATATAATTTTTCACTTGACTATGTAATGGGGTTAGCAAGAAAGAATACTACTTATTCTGAAAAGATTATATTAAATAGAAAAGAAATCGGTTTAAGACTTAAAGAATTTAGAAAAAGTCTTGATTTAAATCAACAAATGTTTTCTGATAAGTGTGGAATCGTAAGACAAACTTATAGTGGTTATGAAAGAGGCAGAAGTTTAATAACAACAACTAATTTATATATAATATGTAAGACTTTTAATATATCAATGGATTATATAGTAAGAGGTAATGGAAATTAAAAAAACAAGTTTTTGAGGCTTGTTTTATTCTTTATTTTCAGTTAATTTAACTTTTGTTGTTTTCTCTTTTCCATCTCTAAGATAAGTAATTGTAATAGTATCTCCTACTTTATATTTATAAAGTTCATATCGAAGGAAAGCAATATTCTCAGTTTCTTCTCCATTTAATTTGGTAATTACATCACCCTTTTTTAAATCTGATTTACTTGCACTTGAATTAGTAGTTATTTCAGCAACGACTACTCCTGATGTAATATTTTTATCAAGCATAATACCATTTCGATATAAACTATAAGTATCTGTTGCATTTATCATGCTAATTCCAAGCATAGGTCGGACTATGGCTTCGCCTTTTTCAAGACTATCTATATGACTCATTGCATATTCAATTGGAATTGCAAAGCCCATGTTTTCAACTTCAGTTTCAACTAATTTTAAGGAAATAATTCCAATTACTTCACCTGATGCATTAAGAAGTGGACCTCCACTGTTACCAGGATTAACAGCAGCATTAGTTTGTAAGACTTTCATAACCCAGTCATTTGTAGTCGCTAGGCTAACCGTTACTTCTCTATCTTTACCAGATAAAATACCATCCGTTACAGTTCCTCGATATTCATATCCTAAAGGAGAACCTATTGTAAATACTATATCTCCTAATTTGGAATTCTCACTTGTACCAATTTTAACAGTATCTATTATATCGCTTTTATTAAGTCTTACAACGGCTAAATCTAAATATTCATCACTTCCAAGAACTTTACCTTCTATTTCTTTATCCTTGCTTGTAATTAAAGTAACCTTAGCAGCTCCTTCAATTACATGGTGATTAGTCATTAAATAAGCATAGTTAGAATCTGTTTTATAAACAAATCCACTTCCAGTTGATTGAATTGTTGTTGCATTTTTATAATTTCTAACCATCATTACAGCATCGTAGGCTTTTTCAACACTTGCAGATAAAGAACCTTCTTTAACTATGACTGTTCCACTACAAGCACGACAAGTATTACTTGTACTATTACTAGAATTAGAAGTAGGATTACTTACTCCAATACTTTGAAAGACATCTGTATTAATAGCAATTAAATACATGAGTAATCCACCTAAGATGAACGCTACAAATAAATAAATTACTAAATTAAAATTATTTCTACTTTGCATTTCAATCACCTTACCTTATTTTAAATCCTTTAACTCATTATAATTCTTAGGAAATCCCATTCTATCTAATACTTTATCAATACTAATTGTATGTAAATTCAACTCTAAATTTTCTAAATCGTGATTAATTTCTTCCATAAGATTAATAAATTCTTCTTGAGATAACATTTGTTTCATGATAATTATTAAAGCAAAGACATCTGATTTTCCATATATATATTCATCATCCATAATAGGAATATTTAATAACTTATGATACTTATTATCTTCTATTTTTCTTTGAGTTTTATTTTCATAAACAATATCTTCATGAGCACATAGATTTCTATAATTAGATAAAATTGTTAAATAATTAATTAAAGTATCAATATCTATATTATAAATTTCCGATATTCCTATCTGGTCTTCCTTTTTTAATATAGAATATAACTCTCCTACTATTCCAAACGATAATACTTTAACTAAAACCCATAAAGGGATATAACCATAGTTATTAACATAGTGCATGGTTGCTGAATGTTGAGGGGCATTGATATTAATTTGTCTTTTCATCTTTCTTAAGATATCAGCAACTTGCTTTGTCTTTTCTTTATTACTTGTAAAGTTTTTGGGTGTTAAATAATCTTTTTCTCGATATCCATATTTTAATGATAATTGATAACTAATAATTGACTTAACATTATTTTCAATTACTAAGATATTTTTAAATAAAATATTTCTTAATTCTCTATCAAATAAAAATAAACTATATAATTCTTCAAAGGTTGTTCCTTCTAAATAACGCTTATCAACACTACTTCGCATGAACAAATGTCTATATCCATTTAGAAAGAAATAATTTTCTCTAAATAATATTTCTTTAGCATATTCAGGATCATTAACAACTAAACCTTTTTTTCTTAATATTTCAATTTGTTCTTCTAATGTCTTAAACTCCTTTTTCATATTCTTTTCTCCTACCATATAAGTATACCATATTTTTCTTAAAATTATATGTTTTTTTGATGAATTTTTTAATTTTTTCTAAAAGAAAACAAGAATTATTGATTATCTTGCTTATCATTTTTCTTTTTCTTATTCTTTTTATCTTTTTTAGTTTTCTTAGTATCTTTAGTATTATCATCTACTACTTCAGCTTCTTTGATGTTTGAATTATCTATCTTAGGAGCATCCGTTTCTGGAGTACTTTCTTCAAAGGAAATTCCTTGTTTTCTACTAAAGACATGACCAAATATTTCTAAAATTGCATAAGCCATAAGAATTAAGCCTGCTATTTGCATTTCTAAATTCTTTATTAAAATAGTATATAAACCTCCACCTATTAATAAAATTGATAAAACAAGTAAAACCCAGAAGTTAGTATCTTTCTCTTCTAAAGTTAAAGCATTAGCAAGTCTTGTAATTCCACAGACAAGTATCCAACCACCTATTATAAATCTAATAACTTGTTCAATTACTTCTCCTAAAAAGATAAATACAAGCCCTATAACTACTAAAACAATACCTAAAACCATTCCTTTAGATGATGTAGAATTATCTTTCTTTACATCAAGATAGTTTTTAACACAATTGAAAACTCCCACTAAAGTAATTAAACCACCTATTCCATAGGTTACTGCTAACATTACCTCAGTTGGCTTGGTATAAAGTAATGCTCCTAATATAAATAATACTACTGAACTAATTAATTGCATAATACTTGAATATGCAGAAACTTTTATTTTCATATCTTACCTCACTTATAATATGATTATACACTAAAACGTGCAAAAAGAAAATATATTTTCAGAAAAAAAACAATTTTAGCAAATTTTTGCTCCAATTGTCTTTTGTTTATTATGTTTAACTGAAAGAAATACTTCTCGATCATCAGGAACTTCTTCTCCAAACCACTCATCATAGTTATCAAAGACATCTCCTTCATCATCTTCAAAGAAACTTTGAAAATCTCTATTTAATTGTTCCTCATCTACATATTCATATAAATTATTCATTTTAATATAAGGATATTCTTCACTTAAATTAAGAATTGAAGATATATAAGGACTTTTTTCAAATGTATCTTCAAAAGCATTATATCTATAAGCATAAAATCCAGCACATTTATAAATAGGTTCACCATCTTCATCAAATCCCATAAGTTCTTCGCCCCAACTTACAGTACCTTCAGTATACTGAATTATTGGTTTATTGTCTTCAACTAAAACAAAACCATTTTCATATAGTCTTTTAGCAAATTCAATATCACTTTCGGTAAATACCTGTCTAATATTATCTTGTTTTATAAAATCTCCTATTATTTCTTCTTCACTAGGAAGATACGTAACATATCCTTGACTATTCATATAGCAGTGTAAATGTTGACAAGGAACTTTACATTCAGTTTGCTCCTCATTTACAGTACTTACTTGACTGTCGTTTTTTGTCAAATGAGCGTAGGTTGCAGTTCCTGCCATTGAACCAACAAGTGCCCAGACAACTCCACCTAATATATAATGTTTAGGAGATTTTCTTCTCCTTACTTTTCTTTGTTTTTCCATAGAAACCTCTTTTCGAGTACATATTATATCATGAATATGAAAAAAATGCAAGAAAATTACCAAAGTCCTGTTAAACATTTTGATTAGTATATGATAATGTCTTAAGTGTTAGTATTTGATTTTGTCTCAAAACTATTATATTATATGTCACCG
>CANRHS010000019.1 GCA_947630495.1 uncultured Bacilli bacterium
TAACAGGTGATGTAATTAAATATAGTAATTATATAGAACCTAAGCCTATTAGAATTAAAATAGTTAAAGGATTAAATGTAATTGATTATTACTATGAAAGAATAAATTAATAAAAATAATTAATGCTTGTCAACAAAATTATGTTGACAAGCATATAATTTTATTGTATAATTAATAAACAGAAAGGAAGTGTTATTATGGCAGTTAAATTAAGATTAAAAAGAATGGGAAGTAAAAAGAAACCAGTTTATAGAATTGTTGCTATTGATTCACATAACAAAAGAGATGGAGAATATATTGAGTTAGTAGGAACTTATAATCCTTTAACTAATCCTGCTACTGTTAAAATCAATGAAGAAGTTGCTATGAAATGGTTAAAGACAGGAGCTATTCCAAGTGATACTGTTAGAAACTTATTAAGTGATGCAGGTATTATGAAGAAGTTCCATGAATCTAAGAAAGGCGAGTAAGATGGATTACGTAGCATTAACTGAAAGACTTATTAAAGCCTTAGCTAAGAACTCTGAAGCCGTTACTGTTAAAGAGTTTCCTAGTGAAGATCCTAAAAAAATCGAGATTGAAGTATTAGTTGAAGAAGAAGATTTACCAAGAGTAATCGGAAGAAATGGTCACAATATAAATGCTGTTAGAACAATACTTAAAGCAAGTAGCAGTTTAAATGATCATAAATATATTAATATAAATGTCGAGAGTTTTTAAACTAGTTTTCTAGTTTTTTTCATTTTCTCTTTATTTATTTAAAAAAATAGTATATAATCTTTAATAAGGAGTTGAAAGCATGATTAATAAAATTGATTTAATTACTATGAAGTTATTGCACTACTTTATAACAGTTAAAAACTATAGTCCTGTTATGGTACAAGGTGCTAAGAATGAAATTTGGCTTGAAAACTTAGAAGAAGATATTAAAATAATTAGAATTGTTAGTGGCTATATTCATAATGATGAACAAATGCAATTTGATATCTTTAAAACTAAAAGATTAGCCAAGAAAATAAAAAGAAAAACTTTATCTTTAAAAATAAAAGTATTAAATATCTTTTTAGATTTAGGAGATAATGTTAATTTTAAAGAATTAGAAAGAATTGATGATAAAGTTTGTTTATATGTAAATGCTCATGAAGAAGAAGATGTTTTACATAATAAAATTATAAAAGAAAACTTTAAAGATCTTAAAGATAACTTTGAATATGATGAAGAAGGATTTGAGTTATTTTTAAAGATTACTAATGAAATAAATCAAAAGAATAGGGCTGATGCTATTAGAAATGAAGAAGTATTTGAACCTAAGAGAATTGTTGTTACTTATGTTATAATTGGAATATTAGTTGCTATTTATGCGTATGGATTATTATTTAATCAAAGCGATAAATTAATTAATGCTTTTGCGGTATATGGTCCATATATAAGAGGTTATCATGAATATTATCGACTTATAACAGGAACACTTCTTCATGGAGGACTTATGCATTTACTAATGAACTGTTATGCTTTATATGTAATAGGTAATCAAATTGAAACTTTTTATGGTAAATGGAAAATGTTAATTATTTATATCTTTAGTGCTATTACCGGAAGCCTACTTAGTATAACATTATCTAATTATGCATCAGTTGGTGCAAGTGGTGCTATCTTTGGTCTTATGGGAAGTTTACTTTACTTTGGTTATCATTATCGAGTTTATCTTGGTAGTACTTGGAAAACAAATGTTTTACCAGTTATTATCTTAAATTTAGTTTTAGGTTTTATAGTTCCAGGAATTGATTACTTTGGTCATATTGGAGGCTTAATAGGTGGAGTCTTAATTAGTATGGCTTTAGGATTTAAAAGAGAAGAAGAAACTAGAGATAAGATAAATGGAGTTATTCTTTCAGTTATTTTTATAGTTTTCTTAATCTATCTTGGAATATTTGTTAAATAGGTTGCTTTTTAGCAATCTTTTATTATATATTTTTAAAAATTACTTATACTAATAAAGATGAATATGGAAAAGAAAAGTGTATGGAGTAAATATTTAAAAGATAATGAATTTAAAAGTGAAGAAACAGATTTTGATGTTTTAATAATAGGTGGTAGTTTATCTGGTATATTAGTTGCTTATGAACTTCGAAATAGTAATTTAAAAGTTGGAATTTTAGAAAGAAATAAGATACTTGATGGTATAACTTCGAAAATGACTGCTAAACTAACTCTTATGCAAGATATCTTAACGAAAATTGAAGATAATAAATTAGATACTTATTTAAAAAGTCAAATAGATGGATTAAACATATTAAAAAGTAATATCTTAGAGTCTAAAATAGAATGTGATTTTAAAGATAACATATCTTATTTGTTTACAACCAAGATATCTAATATTAAAAAGATAAAGAAAATAAAAACATATTTAGATAAATATATAAAAACAGAAGTTAGTAATTTAGAAATAGATAATTTAGATATTAAATATGCAATTAAAACTAGTAATTCCTATGAGATAAATCCAATTAAGTATTTAAATAAGATCGTTAATTTATTAAATAATACAACTATTTATGAAAATACTAATGTTATAGAAGTTATTAAAGAAGATGGTATTTTTACAGTTAAAGTGAAAGATAATAGGGAGTTTAAAAGTAAAAGAATCGTCTTTGCAACTAATTATCCTTATTTTTTAAAACCCTTATTGTTTCCTATTAAAGTAAGACTTGAAAAGTCTTATATAGGATATGGTAGTACTAATTTAAAATTAAATAAGAATATAAATGCTATTAATATTGATAAAGATAAATATTCATTTAGATTTTATAAAGGAAAAATGATTTATTTAACAGGTTCTCGGATGATAGCAAGTAAAGTAAATGATAGTCGAGGTTTTGATAAAGTTATTAATAGTAATTATTTAACTAATATCGATAATTTATGGAGTAATATGGATATTATTACGAATGATTATTTACCGATAGTTGGAGAATTAGTAAAAGATATGTATATTTTAACAGGATATAATACCTGGGGACTTCTTTCTAGTCATATAAGTGCATCTATAATTGCAAGTTTAATAATGAAGAAAAAGAAATATTTAAAGTATAAGGAGTTATTTAAACCAAGAAGAAAATTAACTTTAAAGAAATTTATGAATTCAAGTTTAAATATTTATGAAAGTATGAATGGTTATATTAAAGGTATAATAACTAAAAATAAAATAATATTTTATAGTAAGAAAGAAGCTATGTATATAGATAAGAATGGTAAATATTATGTTGTTAAAAGAAAATGTCCGCATTTAAAATGTAATTTAATATTTAATAGTGTTGAACATACTTGGGATTGTCCTTGTCATGGTTCAAGATTTGATTTAGAAGGAAATTTAATATCAGGTCCAAGTAAAGATAATATTAAGATAGAAAAAGATGTCAAATAATGTATTTTTCTATTTACTTTTTTAAAGAATTATTGTATTATTAAATTAAAGATAGCAAGAGCTACTTGGAAAGGAGAAAATAAAATGGGAGATGGAATTAGATATAATTCAGCTAGTATGCAACAAACTATTGATGAATTAACAAATTCAATTCAAAGATTAACTGAACATAAGGACAAATTGAATCAAATCAAACAAAATATGCAAGGAAACTGGAGTGGAGAAGAGGCAGAGGATGCATATAGAAGGATTGATGAAAATATTAAAAATGTTCAAGATATGATTGAAATTCAAACTGAAACAAGAAATGTTTTAGCTAGTAAAAAAGAAGGATTCGACACGGCCGAATCACGTTTATAGGAGGGAAAAATGGCAAGTAGAGATTTTAATATTAATAGCATGAGTGAACTTGAAAATGAATTAAGTAGTTTAAGAAGTTTATCTAATGATATAAACGAACTTTTAACGAAAATTAATGCAACTTATGCTAACCAAAGTGAAGGATATGCATCAGCTAATTCAACAAGACTTGCTGAGAGCATGCAAGAATGTTCTAATAAAGCAAGAAAGATAACGGAAAATGTTGATACAATTGAAAGAGCTATTCAAGGTTATAGACAACAAGTTAAAGAAACAGATGAAGCATAATATTAGGCACTTAATTGTGTCTTTTCTAAATTAAAAGAATAAAAGAGAGGAGGTATAAAATAATTATGGAGAAAAAAGATTTAGAAAACCTATTATCACAGGCTAATGTTAATATTGAAAATATAAACATAGATAATCTATACGAAGATCTAAAGTCTGCTAATGGTAATTATGAAGAGGTATTTAAAAGATATGGAATTCTGCCAAAAAATAGCATTTCAGATGGAACTTTTTTATCTCAGGGAAAAATTGGAAATATAGAATATATAATAGATGGTCCATCAGAAGAAACCCCTAAAGAAGATATTGAAGTAAAAATACAAGAAGAAACTGAACCAACAAAGTTTGAAGAAGTTCCTGATGGTGACAGAGATGTTGCTAAAATTAAATCAGTTTACGATAATGAAGTAACACCTACTTATAATGCTGATTTTGAAGGGCATTTTACAACTGGACAGATAAACGATGTTCTTTCGGTTATTAAGTCAAAAGCTGTTTCAGCTCTTGAAAATGTAAATAGTGCTATCAATACTATACCAGATATTTTTAATCAACTAAATGAAGGTACTCGAGAAAAAATGAATTATTGGACTGGAGGTGCTAATGCAGTTAAAGAAACATATGTAGGAATTTCCAATGAATGGGCTTCTTGTATCGAAGATATTAGTACTAATCTTACAAAAGCACTAGATACGGCTAGGGCTAGTGACGAAAGTGAACCTAGTAATGGACCAAGTAACTTTTCAGAAATTGATCACGGAGGTGGAGGCAAAAAGAAAAAAACTAAAAAAGATCCTGAAGAAGATACTTCTAAAATTATAAATACTGTCTTTGGTTCTTTAGTATTCACAAGTATTGTACCTTTATATACTGAAATTGGTAAGACATCAACTATTCAATCTAGTTTAACTAATCAATACGATGTTACAGGAATATTTTATCAAGATGGAAAATTCTATTATAGATTATATGATAAAAGTTTAAAAACAGTTTATTTTGCTGAAATAGATAAAAATTCTACGTTTACTACGAATTATAAAGAAGTATTAAAAATGAAAGAAGAAAATATGATGTTAAATAGTCCAGAGATTGGTGATAATACATTATCTAAATTAAGTAAAACTGATGAAGTTTATTTTATAAGTGGAACAACTCCTGGTACAGGAGAAGCTGAAGGAATGACCTTTGTTAGTGTTGTAGATAGTTCGGATGGTAAAACTTATTATGTTGCTTTAAGTGATTCAGTCGAATTAACATCTATTGAGTCATTGACAACAGGAACGGCTAGAACAGAAAGTGTAGGATAGGAGGTATTTATGGCTTCAATAAGTTCTGTAGAAGAAAGATATAATAAATTATGTTCCAATTATGAAGAAAATGTAAATAGTAAAGTAGCATTTGGTTATGAGGATTCTATGGTTTGTAATGAAGATAGCAATGCTATGAAAAGTTTTAATGCTTTAATAGAAACAATAAATAGTTTTGGTTCAGGAATAAATAATGTTATTTCCTCATGTCCTTCGAATTTTGATGTTTCACATGGTTATTTAGGAGAAGTTAAAAGTTACATTGGTAAAGGAATTAGTCAAATTACAGCTTTAAATGATAGAATTAAAACCTTTTCCCTACAAGTTTATGATGAATATAAAAGTGAATTTGATAACTTAAAATCTAAGTACGAACGTTATGCAAAAGATGGGAAAGATCTATTAAAAAAAGCTAAATCAGCACTTGCTTCAGCTGAAAGGTATCGGGAACTTGCAAATAATTATGCAAATTCGGATGATGCAACAATGGCTGCTAATGCTGCAAGTTTAAGTATTCAGGCTAATGAAAAAGAAGAAGAGTGTAAAAAATATCTTAATAGTATTCAAGCTTTAGTTTTACCTTATATGGAGGATTCTATAAATGATATGGTAATATTACTTGAAAAGGGTCTTTTAAGTTCAAAAAAATAAAATAAATTACTAAAAGCAATTGCCTAATTGCTTTTTTTTTGATATACTTTAATATAGAGAATAGAGGGATTTATATGAAGATACTAATTCTTAAAAAAGAAAGGATTATTACAACAACATTACCTAATACTATTTATGGAGATTTTCAAATAGTTGATGTTGATGAAAATGGTAATCAAGTTGATTTAATAACGATTAAGGAACAAAAAGGTAAATGGTTGCTTACTAACACAAAAGATACAGCCATCTTAGTTAATAATACTCCCGTTTCCAGTGTTAATTTAGCAGATTATTTTTCATGTGAGATTTTATATCGAAAAAGTGATTATAAATATATTCTTTATTGCCTACCTACTTATGATAAAACGACTATTTATAATATCTTAGATTCTTCTATTATGATAGGTACGAATAACTCTGATGTTTATTATAGAAATCCCTATTTAAGTAACTTTGCAGTTAGATTATATTATGATAATGCTTGGTATATAGAAACTTTAACAGATACTTATTTAGTTTATTTAAATAATAAAAGTGTTAAAAAAGAAAGACTTTATAATGGAGATGTTATCTTTATCTTAGGACTTAGAATAGTAGTCTTGGGTAACTATATGATTATTAATAATCCATTTAATTCCGTTAAGATAAATCCTAGTAAATTAAAAAGTATTAATTTAGGAAGTGTTGCTCCGAAAACGGAAATAGAAGAAGAAATAGATATTTATAATGAAGAAGATTATTTCTTTAGAACACCTAGATTTAAAAGAAATGTTATAACAGAGAAATTTCATATCGACTCACCTCCTGAGAATCAAGATCCTGAGACTATGCCATTCTTTTTAACTTTAGCAAGTTCAATGACGATGGCTGCAACTAGTAGTTTTAGTTTATATACCGCGATTGATAGATTAAATCAAGGCGCAACAATGAAAGATATTATGCCAACCTTAATTTTGACGGGTGTTATGTTGATGTCATCATTCTTAGTACCAGTTATTTCACAAGTTTGGCAAAAGAGACATAATAAGAAGAAAGAAAAACTAAGACAATCTAAGTATACTGATTATGTTCATGAAAGAGAAAAAGATATAACGGATAAGATGGAAGAACAAAAGTTTATTTTACTTGAAAATAATCATCCTAATGATAAATGTTTTGAAATAGTTTTAAATAAACAAACCGATATGTGGGAAAGAAAAATAAGTCATGATGATTTTTTGAATCTTCGAATTGGAATAGGAGATATTAAAGCGGATATTGAAGTTGAATATGAAAAAGAAAGATTTACTTTAGTTGATGATAACTTAAAACAATTATTATATAAAGTTGGGGGAGACGATAAGAAACTTGTTAATGTTCCAGTTACGATTAACTTAACAGAGAAGAATGTTGTTGCGATTACTTCGGATATTAAACTTGGATATAAATTCTTAGAAACGATGATTTTACAAATGATAACTTTACATAGTTTTGAAGATTTGAAGATTGTAATATTCACAAGTGAAGAGAATGTAGGTTATTATGAATATCTTAAGTTAACACCATTTATTTGGAATAATGAAAGAACATTCAGATTTCTTGGAACTTGTAAGGATGAAATTAATCAAATATCTTTATACTTGATGGATGAATATATGAATAGAAAGTATACTGATAAAGAAAGAATTTACGAAGTAGATAGTCCGGATTTTAGAAATTATTTACCTTATTATGTAATTATAACTGATGATTATAAGAATATTCGAAATGTTGAAATATTAAATAGAATCTTACATGATAATGCTAATTTTGGTTTTTCTTTGATAACAATTGATCGAAGTTTAAGAAGATTACCAGATGATAGTAAGGCTTTCCTTGATATTAATTCAGGAATGAGCTTAATGTTAGAACCAGATCTTACAAGTGGAATTAAACAAGAGTTTAAGGCTGATTTTAATGAATATAATATGGCTCTTTTAGTACCAAGAATTGCTAATTTACCAATTGAGTTTCAAAATGGAAGGTTTAATTTACCAACAACTTATACGTTTCTTGAAATGTATAATGTTGGAAGGGTAGAGCAATTGAATGTCTTAAATAGATGGCATGAATCTAATCCCATTAATAGTTTACAGGCTCCTGTTGGAATAAGTGAAACCGGTGATATCTTAACCCTTGATGTTCATGAAAAGGTCCATGGACCTCATGGTTTAATTGCTGGTATGACTGGTTCTGGTAAATCGGAATTTATTATTACCTATATTTTATCAATGGCTGTTAATTATAACCCTTTAGAAGTTCAATTTGTTTTAATTGATTATAAAGGAGGAGGGTTAGCAGGAGCCTTTGAAAATAAAGATACAGGCTTTAAACTTCCACATATTGCAGGAACGATCACGAACCTTGACTCTACAGAAATAACAAGAGCCTTATCAAGTTTAAATTCAGAACTTAGGAGACGGCAAAAGATATTCAATCAAGCACGTGATAAATTAAATGAGTCAACAATTGATATTTATAAATATCAAAAACTATATCGAAATGGCCAAGTTGAAGAACCAATGAGCCACTTAATAATTATAAGTGATGAGTTTGCGGAACTAAAAATGCAACAACCAGAGTTTATGGATGAATTAATGTCAATTGCCAGAATCGGTCGTAGTTTAGGAGTACACTTAATTCTTGCAACTCAAAAACCAAGTGGAATTGTTAATGACCAAATTTGGAGTAACTCCCGGTTTAAAGTTTGTTTGAAAGTACAAGATCGAAGTGACTCTATGGATATGTTAAAAAGAGATGATGCAGCAAGTATTACAAATATAGGTAGTTTCTTCTTACAAGTAGGTTTTAATGAATATTTCTACTTTGGTCAAAGTGCTTGGACTGGGGCTCCATATTACCCAAATGATTTCAGGATTAAAAAAATAGATACAGCCATGGACTTTATTAATAACTATGGTGCCGTTTATAAAACAATTGATAATGTTAAAAAACAAACTTTCAAGAGTCAAGGTGAAGAAATTACAAATATTATTAAATATCTTGATGAAATAGCTTATAAAGAAAATATTGAAATACCTCAATTATGGTTAAATAGAATTCCAGATTTTATAAGACTTGATTCTTTAATTAAGAAATATAATTTTAAGAAAGATTTAATGATTAATCCCGTTATTGGAGAGTTTGACGATCCCGTTAATCAACAGCAACATTTATTAACTTTACCAATTAGTGAATCTGGTAATACCATTATCTATGGAGTACCTGGAAGTGGGAAAGAGTTAGTTTTAACAACTTTAATTTATTCTTGTTCGATAACTTATACGCCTGAAGAAGTAAACTTTTATATCTTAGACTTTGCATCTGAAACGATGACTTCTTTAAGAAATTTACCTCATGTTGGAGATGTAATATTATCTAATGATAAAGATAAACTTGAAAACTTATTTAAAGTAATTAATACTTTTGTTGAAGAAAGAAAACGTTTATTTATTAATTATGGTGGTAATATAAATGAATATAAAAGACAAACAGGAAAAACTGTACCTTCGATAATTGTAATGATAAATGGTTTTGATTCATTTTCTGAACTTTATCCAGATTATGTTGAAGGGTTATCTAAATATACAAGAGAATGTCCAAGATTTGGAATTTACTTTATGCTAACAGCAACAAGTACAAGTTCAATTCGTTATAAACTAAGTCAGAACTTTAAATTAGTTTTAGCTCTTGAATTAAATGATAAGAGTGATTACTATTCAATTATTGGTAAAACAAGTTTTATGCCAAGTAAGGCCGTTGGTCGTGGTTTAGTTCGAGTAGGTGAAGGAATTTATGAATTCCAAACAGCCTATCCTGTAAGACAAGCTGAAAGTCAAGAATTCTTTAAGAATTTAGCCGTTGAATTAAATAAAAAATATCCTACGAAAGCTCTTCGAATTCCGGTTTTACCTGATAAAGTTAACATGGATTTAGTTACTGATAAGATAGATAATTTAACTAATATACCAGTTGGTATTTATAAGGATAATTTAGAAACTTGTTTATATAATTTTAAGAAAAACTTCTTTAATATAATAAGTGCAATTGATATAGATAATACTAAATCATTTACTCTTGAATTATTAAGTATTTTAAATAGTATTAAAAAGTTTAAAACATATTTATTTGATGCTAATAATGAAATAAATGAAACTTATATAAATATAACTAAGTATACTAGTAAGTTTGATGAAGTTTTAAATAGTATTAATGATAATATTAATAAGATTTATTCGGAGTATGAAGCAAGTGGATTTGATGATACTATTATTAGTAAGTATCAACCTATGGTCTTTGTTATTTATAACTTTTCAAGTTTTAAGAGCAGGTTAACCGTTGATTTAAATACGATTATGACTAATTTAGCAAGTAAAGCAAGTAAGTTACCAATTATTAACTTTATAGTTATAGATGCGATTGATAATTTCAAGAAAGTTGAATATGATAGTTGGTATAAACAAGTAACAACTGCTGAGGATGCTATTTGGATTGGAGAAGGTATTGCTAATCAGTTTACAATTAAATTAACAAGAAGCACAGATCGTGCTTTACAAGCCCAGATTGGTAATGACTTTGGTTATGCTATTGTAAATGGACGTCATAATTTAATAAAAGTCTTAACATTTGATAAAGATAATCTTGATAAGTTAAACCAAAAAATTGAAAATGATGTGGAGGAATTATAATGAATCATAAAATATTAGTTAGTGTTTATGTTCCAGAACTTGATATAGATTATGATATCTTTATACCTGCTAATAAGAAGGTTGGAAATATTATTTTAAATTTAGTTAAAGGAATAAATGAATTATCTCAAGGTGCTTATCCAATTAGTAATAATCATGCTTTAATGAATAGTGATACTTGTGAATTTTATAATACAGATTTAAATTTAAAAGATGCTAAGATTTTAAATGGAACAAGGTTAATATTAATATAAAAATATCTCGTTTGAGGTATTTTTTTCTGTCAATTTGACAAATATAGTATTGATTTTTAAATTGAATAATGTTATTATTAACTTAGGGTAGATAGGGATATCACTCTAATTGTTATGAAAGTTCAAAAGGAGGAAGATGTTATGAATTTTCAAGCAAGTAATTTAGATGCTGCTTATGATACTTTAAGTAGTTTAAATACTTTAGCATCTACGAATGGTCAAAATCTTGTTAATAATTTGAAAAGTTTGACTATAAGATTAAAAAATGATTGGAAAGGTAATGATGCAATGGTTCATATCAATAATTTAATTGATGTTTATACGGGAGTTGCAACCATAGTTGAAAATGTTCATATAATTGCTCATAATGCAAGTGGACCAATCGTTCAAGCGCAAGAAATTAGAAATTCAAATGGTGGAGTTGGTAATGTAGGAAGTGTCATTGTACCTGGAAATAGCGCATTTGAGACTTTAGAAAAACTAGGTACAACAACTGAATATTTTGTTGATCCAGCAGCTGCTCCTCAAGATTTAACAACCTTAACAGCTGAAAAAGGTGCTTTTGAAAGATTTGCAACTGAATTTACAAGATTAAAAGATGAATTACTAAATAACTGGACAAGTGGTTTAAATCGTGAAAAAGCCGTTGCTGATTTTGAACAATTTGAAGCAGATATAGCAAAATATAAAAGTATCTTTGAAGATGCTGAAGCAAACCTTACTATTGCAGTTAATAATTTAAAGCAATTATAAGAAGAAGACCTATATAAATGGGTTTTCTAAGTAATGGAGAAAAAATATGATAACAGGAAGTTCACATTATTACTATACACAAATGCAACAATTTCATAAAGAAATTTTAGCTAATAAAAAAGAAAAAGAAACTTACGATAAAGTGTTACCATTAGTTCAAAGTTTAGCAAGTGGCTTACCAAGTATAAAGGAAAACTTAACAGGCGCTAAGTCTGATTGTGAGTCTGGGGGCTTTAATAGCGGCGGAGAACCTTATGGTCAAGGAAGATTTGAAGATTGTATTTCAAAAATTGACAGTGCATCTTCATCGCTTGATACGGCAATTGCAACTATTACTGCGAAGATAACAGCTTTAGAAGCAGCAATAGATCATTTTCAAACTAAATATAATACTGCCAAAACTAATTATGGAATAGCATTAAATAGAGAAAGAGAACTTGCCAAAAAATAAATGTGTAAACTACTATAATTTAAATGAGTGAAAATCCACTCGTTTTTCTTTACTTCTAAAGAGATACATGGTATACTTATAGGGAAAGATGGTGCTTATTGTGAAAGATGAAATTAAAAAGGAAATAGTAAAGTTATTAAGTGATAAAAAAGCCAGAGAAGCAATTGAGATAATTAAATCTTTAAATTATTCGAAAGAAATGGATAGTTTAATAATAGAAACTATCCAAGAAATGACCGATGAATATGATTTATATATAACTAAACATGGACGATATATGAACTTTTGTGATAGTGATAAGTCTAAAAATATGGTTAAAGGGGTTTTTGAATGTAAAAGAGGTGAATATGGATTTGTAATAGTTTCAGATTTAGAAAGTGATATCTTTATACCGAAAGGTTATAAAAATTCGGCAATGGATGGAGATTTAGTTTTAGCACTTATTACTAAAGGACAAACTAATACTGCAAATTCTGAAGGAAGAATTATTAAAGTAATTAAGAGAAATCCTAATGTGTTAGTTTCCGAAGTTATTAAAGAGAAAAGTGGTTATTATGCATTATTAAAAGCTGATAAAACAAATAAAGAATTAGTTTTAAAAGGTGATAGTCTTGATAAACTAGTACCAGGTGATTTGATTACCGTTAAAATTGAAACTAGTAAAAGGGGGAACGCGGTTGCACGTTTTGAAAAAAGAATTGGTAATAAGAATGATCCTGGAATTGATATAATTGCAATCCTTGCTAAGCATGAATTTGATGTTGAATTTCCTAGTGATGTTATAGAAGAATTAAAAAATATCCCAAGTGAGGTTAAAGAATCTGATTTAAAGGGGCGAGTTGATTTAAGAGGAGAAGAAATCTTCACGATTGATGGAGATGATACTAAGGATATTGATGATGCAATTAGTTTAAAAATACTTCCTGATGGAAATTATGAACTAGGTGTTCATATTGCAGATGTTAGTTATTATGTTAAAGAAAATAGTCCACTTGATGTTGAAGCAAGAAAGAGAGGAACAAGTGTTTATCTTGCGGATAGAGTAGTTCCAATGCTTCCCCATCAACTTTCAAATGGTATTTGTTCTCTTAATTCAGGCGTTGATAGGTTAAGTGTTTCCTGTGTTATGAAAATAGATCAAAATGGGCATATTATTGATTATAAAATATTTCCATCTGTTATAAGATCTAGAATTCAAATGACTTATAAAAAAGTAAATGCTATTTTAGAACATGATGAAGTAAGTGATGGGTATCAAGAGTTTGTTCCAACTTTAGAGAAAATGCAAGAGTTAGCTAGTATTATTCGGAAGTATAAAATAAATAAAGGTTATATTGACTTTGAAGTTGATGAAGCCAAGATTATTGTTGATTCAGATGGACGCGCCATTGATGTTGTTAAGAGGTACCGAGGAGTTGGCGAAAAATTAATCGAAGATTTTATGATTTGTGCCAATGAATGTGTTGCCAAATATATAGGTGATATGGGACTTCCGGGAATATACCGTGTTCATGGAGATGTAAATACCGATAGATTAAGAACATTCATTAAAACTTTAGGTGTTTTAGGAATTGATATTAAAGAAAACTTAAATGGTCATATAAATCAAAAAATGATTCAAAAAATAATTGATAAAATTAAAGATTTAGATGCTTTTCAAGTTTTGTCAACGAAGATGCTAAGTTGTATGGATAAAGCTAAATATCAAACAAATAATATTGGTCACTTCGCATTAGCCCTAAGAGATTATACGCATTTCACATCACCTATTAGAAGATATCCGGATACAACAACGCATAGACTTTTACATAATTATTTCTTTGATAAAGAGGGAGTAACAGATGAAAAAGTCAGACATTTTGAAAACATTCTTGATGATATTTGCCTAACTTCAAGTGAAAGAGAAAGAGCTAGCATGGAATGTGAAAGAGAAGTTGACGATATGAAAATGGCGGAATATATGGAAAATCATATTGGAGAAGAGTTCGCGGGAATTGTTTCTGGCATAACTTCCTTTGGAATTTTTGTCATGCTACCAGATAAATTAATTGAAGGATTAGTTAGAAATGATACTATCGGGGAAGTGATGTATTATGATAATGAAACGGAAACCTTAGTTGGTGCAAGGAGTCATAAAGTTTATACCCTTGGAACTAAAGTAAAAATAAAAGTTCTTGATGCTAATAAAGAAACTAGAAAAATAGATTTTATAATCGAGGAGGAGTGATATTATGGCAAGAAAAAAAAGACGAGTTCGAAAAACAATTAGAAACTTTTTAGTAGTTGCCTTATTCGTGTTTTTATCGGCAATACTTGGAGTATTTGTTCAAAGATATCATAGTTCAACAACTAGAGAAGTTAAAGTTGAATATAAAACAATTAACACGAAAAAAGAAAGCAAGGCTAGTATGGTTATGGTAGGGGATGCATTAATTCATGGAACAGTCTATGAAACAGCTCATAAAAATGGAAACTATAACTCTTATGATTTTAAACCAATGCTTGCAAGAATTAAAAAAATCGTTGAACCATATGACCTTGCTTATTATAATCAAGAAACAATTCTTGGAGGAGTCGAGTTAGGACTTTCAACTTATCCCTTATTCAATTCACCTTATGAAGTAGGAGATGCCTTCATTGATGCTGGTTTTAATCTTGCTTCTCTTGCAACTAATCATACTATTGATAAAGGTGAAAAAGGTGTTTTAAACTCTAGAAAATATTGGAATTCTAAGAAAGATGAGTTACTTGCAAGGGGCTCTTACTCTTCATTTGAAGAAAGAGATGAAGTAGTTATTAAAGAAGTTAATGGAATTAAATATGGATTCTTATCATATACAACTTATACAAATGGTTTAATTGTTCCATCTGGCAAGGAATACTTAGTAAATGTTTATGATAAAGATTTAATAAAAAAAGAAATTGAAAGTTACCGCGATAAAGTAGATTTATTAATGGTAGCTATGCACTGGGGTGAAGAATATATGACTTATCCTGTTGAATCTCAAAAAAATATTGCCAAATATTTAGCAAGTTTGGGTGTTGATTTAATAATTGGCTGTCACCCTCATGTAATTGAACCAGTTGAATACATAGATAATACTTTAGTAATCTATTCTTTAGGAAACTTCATTTCAAGTCAAATTGGAGTCGAAAGATTAACCGGTCTTATGTTATCTTTAAATATCAAAAAAACTGACTATCATGGAAAATCTACAATTGAATTTGATAACATTGAAGGTATTTTAATTTATACTGATAAAAATCATGGCTTTGTTGTATATCCATATCATGAATTAAACGATAGTATTTTAAGTGGTTATAAATCTTACTATGATAAATATAGTAAAGTTGTTAAAGCTTATTCCGATAAAGTAAGTGTTAGAAGTTTGGAGGGATAAGATGGAAAGTGTTAATAGAAGTGCAAAATATAACTATTTTATCTTAGAAGAAATTGAATGTGGAATTGTTTTAACCGGAACGGAGATTAAATCTATTCGAGATGGGAAAGTTAACTTAAAAGATTCATATGCTGTTATTAGAAAAGGAGAAGTTTATCTTTTAAATACCCATATTTCAGAATATAAAGAAGGAAATATCTTTAATCATGACCCAAGAAGAAGTAGAAAGTTATTATTGCATAAAAAAGAAATACTAAAATTAAATGATAAAGTAGAAAGAGAAGGATTAACATTAATTCCTTTAAAACTATACTTTAAAAAGAATAAAGTTAAAATATTACTAGGTCTTTGTAAAGGTAAGAAAGTCTTTGATAAAAGAGAAACTATTAAGAAAAGAGATTTAGAAATAGAAGCTAGAAAGTCTAATAAATATAATTATTAAGACTTTTTCTTTTAAAATAATCTGTAAAATTTTCAATAATTGATAGACTTTAGTTTCGGAATTTGGTACAATTATAAAGAGGTAATAATTATGGACATTTTAGAAAATTTAAATGATAAACAACAAGAAGCCGTTAAATGTATAAAGGGACCCTTATTAGTATTAGCTGGTGCTGGAAGTGGGAAGACTAAAGTTTTAACAACCAGGATTGCTTATTTAATTAAAGAAGGGATTGATCCCGATAATATCTTAGCTATAACATTTACAAATAAAGCAGCTGGAGAGATGCGAGATAGAATTACACGTTTAGTTGGAACTTGTGCTAGATGGATGCAAATATCAACATTTCATTCCTTTGGACTTCGAATAATTAAAGAAAACTTTGAATACTTAGGTTATGATAAAAACTTTGTTATCTTTGATAGTGATGATTCTTTAACAATTATTAAGAAGATTTTAAAAGATAAGAATATTGATCCTAATAAGTTTAATCCAAGAGCAATTAGAAATAAGATTAGTAGTTTAAAAAATGAGTTAATAGAACCAAAAGATTATAAGCCAAGTGCTGCTATTCCTTTTGAAGAAGTAGTTTTAGAAGTATATAAAAGTTATGAAGATTCGCTTTTAAAAAATAATTCTCTAGATTTTGATGACTTACTTATCTTACCAATTAAACTATTTAATCAAAGAAAAGATATTTTAGAGAAATATCAAGAGCAATTTAAATATATTTTAATAGATGAGTATCAGGATACAAATGAAGCGCAGTATAAATTAACGAAACTTCTTGCTAGTAAATACAAGAATATCTGTTGTGTTGGGGATGCTGATCAAGCAATTTATGGTTTTCGAGGAGCCAATTACAGGAATATCTTAAACTTTGAAAAAGATTATAAGAATGCAACAATTATTAATTTGGAAGAAAATTATCGAAGTACTAAAACAATACTAAAAGCAGCCAATAGTGTCATTAAACATAATGTAAATCGGAAAGAAAAAAATTTATTTTCAAATTTAGAAGTTGGAGATAAAATAAGTTATTATCGAGCAAGTAGTGGGCTTTCCGAAGTAAAATTTGTAGTTTCCAAAATTACAGAATTAAAAAAGACCGTTTCT
>CANRHS010000020.1 GCA_947630495.1 uncultured Bacilli bacterium
GTTGGAGATAAAATTAGTTACTATCGGGCGAAATCGGGACTTGATGAAGTTAAGTTTGTTGTTAGTAAGATTAAAGAATTAAGAGATGAAAAAAAGAATTTAAGTGATATTGTAATTTTGTATCGAACAAATGCTCAGTCAAGAACCTTTGAAGATGCTTTAGTAGAAGCGAATATTCCTTATAAAATAATTGGAGGCGTTAACTTCTATAATCGAAGCGAAATTAAAAATTTACTTGCTTATTTAAGACTTATTCATAATCCAAGTGATGATGTTAGTTTGGAGCGAATTATCAATGTTCCAAGACGAGGAATAGGTGATAAAACAGTTAGTAATTTATTAATTAAAGCAACTGAAGAGAAAACTTCGATGTATGAAGCAATTACATCGGGAAAAGAATTACTTTTTAAAAGTATGATTGAAGACTTAAGGAAAATGCAAGATAAGATGTCTTTGATTGAATTTATTGATTTAGTTTTAGATAAAACGGGATTAAAGAAAAGTTATCAAGATGAAAAATCGTTAGATGCTGAAGTTAGACTAGAAAACCTTGAAGAATTTAAATCCGTAGCAAAAGCCTTTGAAGAAGAAAATGGAGTTATTTCCTTAGAAGATTTCTTACTTAATGTTAGTTTAATTACCGATAATACAGAAGTTAAAGAAGTAAGTGATGCGGTTAGCCTAATGACAATTCATGCTGTTAAAGGCTTAGAATTTGAATATGTTTTCTTAGTTGGAATGGAAGAAAATTTATTTCCACATCAAAATTCAATGTTCTCTCCTGATGAAATTGAAGAAGAACGAAGACTTTGCTATGTTGCAATTACAAGATGTAAAAAGAAACTTTATATAACTAATGCAAGAACTCGTGTTTTATATGGACAAGACCAAGTAAATCCGGCTAGTAGATTTATAGGAGAAATTGATGATGATTTATTAGATGATGTAGGAATTTCCTTAATTGATGAGAAAGAAAATCGCATTACTCCGAGTGTTTCAGAGAAACCATTTAAAAAGCAAGAAGTTTACGAAGAAAAAGATCTGGACTATGAGGTTGGAGATTTCGTATATCATGAAAACTTTGGAGCAGGTAAGGTAATTGAAATAATACCTAATAAAAAAGATCCAAAGAAAAGTTTAATTAAGATAGCATTTAAATTACCATATGGTATAAAAACGTTAATTTATAATCATAAAAGTTTAAGAAAGGTGGGATAAATTTATGAAAAAAGAATTAACTTTAGTAATATTAGCAGCCGGGATGGGCTCAAGATTTGGAGGATTAAAACAAGTAGAACCAATTGGTCCAAATGGAGAATTTTTGCTTGATTATTCCATTTATGATGCAATTAGGGCAGGATTCAGCAAGGTTGTCTTTATAATCAAAGAAGAAAATTACGATTTATTTAGAGAAACGGTTGGTAAAAGAATCGAAGGAAAGATTAAAGTTGAATATGCTTTCCAAGATATTAAGGATATTCCAAAAGGTGTTGAAGTTAACATCGATCGAGAAAAACCTTGGGGAACAGGACATGCTGTTTTAGCAGCTAGAAATGTCGTTGATAGTAACTTTGTTATGATTAACTCCGATGATTTCTATGGAAGAGATGCATACATGAAGATTAAAGAGTTCTTTGATAATATGGATGATCCAAATTGCTATTCTATGGTTGCTTTTAGGGTTTGTAATACGATGACCGAGAATGGAAGTGTTAAAAGAGGAGTCTGTGAAAGTAAAGATGGCTTCCTTACTAATATAATTGAATCATCAATTGAAAAAGTAGATGGTAAGATTATTGCATCGCCACTTGATGGTAGAAGTCCCTTTGAAGTTGAACCTAATTCTTTAGTTTCCATGAACTTCTTTGGTTTTACTAAGAATATGTTTGATGCTTTAAGAACAGGAATAATAAAATTCTTTAATGATAATAAAGATGATTTAACGAAATGTGAATATCTAATACCAGATGTTGTATTCGATGAAATAAAAAATAATGGCAAGAAAGTTCGAGTTTTAGAATCAACTGATAAATGGTTAGGTGTAACATACCGTGAAGATAAAGAAAATGTCGTAGAAGAAATAAGGAAGTTAATTGAGAAAGGAGAGTACCCAAATGATTTATGGCAATAAGTTAGCATTACTAGTACTTTTGCTTTCTTTTTTCTTAATAGTTGGATGTGATTCCAATAGGAATTATTCTTATAAATTATATGATAATTATGAAATAAAAAATATTGATAATGATATTAAATTATATAAAGATGGAGATATATTTAAAATAAATGATTTAGATTATCAAATAGAGTCTTTTAAGTTTAATAGTGATGTTATTTGTTTAAAACTTAATGATGGAAATTATTATATGATTTATTATGTTGATGGAACGATAATTGGACCTCATACTTTAGAAAGTTTAAATAAAGAAACGGATAGTTTATCAATGACATTTGATACAGATTTTACTGATATTGATAAGATTGAAGGTGTTATATATGAATGATCAAGAAAATATTAATAGAATGCAAGAGTTAGTTAATATAATTAATAAATTAAATTATGAATACTATACTCTTGATAATCCAACAGTTGAAGATAGTGAATATGATAGATTAATGCGAGAGTTAATGAAACTTGAAGAGTTGTATCCCGATAAGGCTGACCCTAATTTTCCAACTAAAAGAGTAGGTGGGAAAGTCAATGAAAGTTTTGCTAAAATTACCCATGAACTTCCTATGTTATCTCTTGCTAATGTCTTCACAGAATCTGATATTATAGCTTTTGATAATAGAATTAGAAAAGAAAATATTGTTCCCAAATATGTATGTGAACTTAAAATAGATGGGTTAAGTGTATCCTTAAAATATGAAAACGGAGAACTTAAATATGCTGCGACCCGAGGAAACGGCGTAATTGGCGAAGATATTACAGATAATGTTAAAACAATTAAAACAATTCCATTAAAATTAAAAGAAAAAATTGATATTGAAGTAAGAGGAGAAATCTATATTAGTAAGAAGACTTTAATGCTTTTAAATCAAAAAAGATTAAAAGAAGGATTAGAACCATTTAAAAATGCCAGAAACTTAGCAGCAGGTTCCATAAGACAACTTGATTCAAGTATTGCTGCTGAAAGAAACTTAGATGCTTTTATTTATCATTTACCAAACCCTCTTGACTATGGAATAAACACGCATTATGAAGCCTTAGAATATATGAAGAATCTTGGCTTTGTCACGAATCCTAATAATAGATTAGTTGATGGCATCGATGGTATCTTAAACTACATTGCTGAAAAAACCGAAAAACGCGAAAGTTTAGGATATGACATTGATGGAGTTGTAATTAAACTTAATAGTATTAAAGATCAAATGCGGATGGGAAGTACGGTTAAATATCCTAAATGGGCAACGGCTTACAAGTTTCCTCCAGAAGAAGTAGTTACGAAATTAAAAGATATTATTTTTACGGTTGGAAGAACCGGTCAAGTAACACCAAATGCTATCCTTGAACCAGTAAGTGTCATGGGCTCTACAATTTCTAAAGCAACTCTCCATAATGAAGACTATGTTAAAGAAAAAGATATTAGAGTAGGAGACTATGTTGTAATTATTAAAGCTGGCGATGTAATTCCTCGAGTTGAAAGTGTTAAATATAATAGGAGGGACGGAAGTGAAAAGCCATTTGAAATGACTGATACTTGTCCTATCTGTGGATCTAATTTAGTTAAGAAAGATAGTAATTACTATTGTGTTAATCCAAAATGTGATGCTAAACATATAGAATCTCTAATTCATTTTTCATCAAGAGAAGCCATGGACATTGGAGGATTCGGAGAAAGAATTGTTGAAGATATGTATAATCTTGGCTTTGTTAAAAGAATACCTGACTTTTACCATCTAGATAAATATAAAAATGAATTAATGTTACTTGAAGGATATGGCGAAAAGAGTATTCAAAATTTACTTAAAGAAATTGAAGAAAGTAAAAATAATTCTTTAGAAAAACTTTTATTTGCTCTTGGTATTAGACATGTTGGTTTTAAAACTGCAACGATTATTGCAAGGAAGTTCGTTACTATTGATAATATTATAAAAGCTAGTTTTGAAGACTTGAATAGTGTTCCTGATATTGGTTCAATAATTGCTAAAAGTGTAAGAGAATACTTTGATAATCAAGAAAATCTTGATTTAATTAATGAATTAAAAGAATTAGGACTTAATATGACTTATTTAGGAAAAGTTATTGAAAATCCTAGAATAAAAGATAAAAGTTTTGTTATAACTGGAACTCTTAATATCAAAAGAGATGAGTTAAAAGATATGATTATCACGAATGGTGGTAAGGTAATTGAATCGGTAAGCAGAAAAACAGATTACTTAGTTCTTGGCGAAAATCCTGGTAGTAAATATGACAAGGCAAAACTTTTGGATATACCTATTTTAAATGAACAAGAAATATTAGATATGCTTAAAAATTAAAACCAAAAAGTCTTGACAGACAATTTATATTATGATATATTTATTACAGAGTTAAGGAATATTTCTTTAATTCACACTCATTTAATATTAAAGTTATCCCGTTTGGTTATGTTTCTCGCTTCTGGGTGGTGCGAGTAATAAATTATCCCAAATTTTGATTATTCTCGCTTACGGGTGATGCGAGTAATACAATATTATTTGAGATATAGAACTTTATCAGAAATGGTAAAGTTTTTTTCTATAGTTTTATGTAAAATGAAAAGGATGAGGTTAATCATCCTTAGCCGTCCGCAATACTACGAACCCCGAAACCTTCCGTTTCAATAATTAAATAATATCATATTAGATACTATTTGTCAATCATATTTTGCACAAAATACATAAATAATAAAATTAAGAAAATGAGTTTAGTCATTCTTAATCTTTTATAATTTAAATGCAACTACTATATGTATCACAGTTACATTTCAATTTCTTTTTTTAAATGTTTTTAAATAATTTAATTGACTTTCCTATCTTATTAAGATATAATTAAATCATGGATATGCTTAATTCGTTAGGTGCTAATCCTTTATAGACGATTTTATTAATCATGATGTTTATCCGCAGTTTAAAAATCTGAAATAAAGGAGGTAGATAACTATGCTAAAAAAAGAATTTTTTTGGCAACTAGTCTTAATTCTACAGCTTGTAATAATCATCATCATGGCGGTTGCAACTTTGTTTGATTAGGACAAACAAAGCACACTAACGTTTTCGTCTAGGCGTTAGCGTGCTGCCAAAACTTTTTGGATTAGTACCTAACCTTCGACAATTAGGTATATCCTTTTTTAATATATGAAGTTTCCCTCATCTGTATACATAATATCATATTTTTGTTGTTAATGCAAGTAGTTTTGCTTATTTAGATTTATTTTTTTTTGAAATAATAATTTAAATTTTATCTGAAATGGCAAAGTTTTTTCAATGGTTTAATATAAAATAAAAAGGATGAGGTTAACCATCCTTAGTCAAGAATTTTTTTGGCAACTAGTTTTAATTCTACAACTTGTGATAATCCTCATCATGGCAATTGCAACATTTGCCAGATTAGTACCTAACCGACGAAAATTAGGTATATCCTTTTTTAATATATGAAGTTTCCTCCATCTGTATACATAATATCATATTTTTATTGTTAATGCAAGTAGTTTTGCTTATTTAGATTTATTTTTTTTGAAATAATAATTTAAAAATTTAGAGAAATATTAAAAAATGATTGTATCAGGAAGATAAATTTGATAAAATAAAATACGTGATGTTATATATGAAACAGGAAAATATTAGAAACTTTTCAATAATTGCCCATATTGATCATGGTAAATCAACTTTAGCTGATAGAATTCTAGAAATTACTAACGCGGTTTCTAAAAGAGAAGCTAAAGAACAAATGCTTGATAATATGGATATTGAAAGAGAAAGAGGAATAACAATTAAATTAAATACAGTTAGACTTAATTATAATTATAAGGGAGAAGACTATACTTTAAACTTAATAGATACTCCAGGTCATGTTGATTTTTCTTATGAAGTGAGCCGTAGTCTAGCAGCTTCTGATGGAGCTATCTTAGTTGTAGATGCAACCCAAGGAGTTGAAGCCCAAACCATTGCTAATATGTATTTAGCCTTAGATAATAATTTAACAATTATTCCCGTTATTAATAAAATAGATCTTCCAAGCGCAGATATTAAAAAGACAAAACAAGAATTAATTGATACATTTGGTTTTGATGACTCTGAGATAATTTTAACAAGTGCGAAAACGGGTGAAGGAATAAAAGAATTAGTTGAAGCTTTAATTGAAAGAATTCCTTCTCCCAAAGGAAAAAAAGAAGAACCATTAAAGGCTTTAATATTTGATAGTTTATATGATTCTTATCGCGGAGTTTTAGTACTAGCTAGAATTTTTGATGGTACTCTTAAAGTAGGAGATAAGATAGAATTCATGCAAACAGGGTCAGAATATGAAGTAACCGAATTATTTGTTTATAATCCTAACTTCTTAAAAGTAAATAGTCTTTCAAGTGGCGAAGTAGGGTATGTTGTTGCATCCATTAAAACCTTAAGTGATGTTCGAGTAGGTGATACAATTACTTTAGCCAAAAACCCTTGTAAGGAAGCCCTTCCTGGTTATAAACCTATGCAACAAGTAGTATTTACAGGACTTTATCCAACGGAGACTAATAAATACAATGATTTAAGAGAAGCCTTAGGAAAATTAAAACTAAATGATGCTAGCCTAACTTTTGAACCTGAAACCAGTGAAGCCTTAGGATTTGGATTTAGATGTGGATTTCTAGGCCTATTACACATGGATGTTGTTGAAGAAAGATTGGAAAGAGAATTTAATTTAAATCTAATTGCAACTAGTCCTTCTGTTATCTATGAAGTTTTAAAAACTGATGGAGAAGTTATTAAAATCGATTCTCCTCAAAAGTTACCAGATATAACGAAAATTAAAACTATAAGTGAACCTTATATTCTAACTAATGTTTTTACTCCAAGTGAATATATAGGATCACTTATGGAATTATGTCAAAATAAAAGAGGGATTTATAAATCCTTAGAATATTTAACTCCGGAACGGGCTATCTTACATTATGAACTTCCTTTATCAGAAATAGTCTATGATTTCTTTGATAAATTAAAAAGTATTAGTAAAGGATATGCTTCATTTGACTACGAATTAATTGGTTATAAACCTAGTAATTTAGTTAAAATGGATATTTTAGTAAATGGTAATTCAGTTGATGCATTATCAACCATTGTTCATAAAGACTTTGCTTATAATCGAGGAAAAGTTGTAGTTAATAATTTAAAATCGATTATTCCAAGACAAATGTTTGTAGTTCCAATTCAAGCGGCAATTGGTTCTAAGATAATTGCAAGAGCTGACATTAAAGCGATGCGAAAAGATGTCCTTGCTAAATGCTATGGAGGAGACGTCTCTAGAAAGAAAAAATTACTAGAAAAACAAAAAGAAGGTAAAAAACGAATGAAAAAAATAGGTAATGTTGAAATACCTCAAGAAGCCTTCTTAACCGTTTTATCCAATGAGGAAATCAATGATTAGTTCCGTTTACATTCATATTCCTTTTTGTTCTAATATATGTTCCTATTGTAACTTTGCTAAATTTTATTATAATAAAAATATGGTTAATTCCTATTTAAATTCTTTAGAAAAAGAAATTAAATTAAGATATAAGGGAGAAACTATTAAAACTCTTTATATAGGAGGAGGTACTCCTAGTTCTTTAACTTTAGATGAATTAGAAAGACTATTTAAGATACTTGAAGTATTTAAGAAAGATAAAAATATAGAGTTTACAATTGAAGTTAATCCTGAAAATTTAACTTTAGAAAAAATTAAATTATTTAAAAAATATCAAGTTACAAGAATTAGTATGGGAGTAGAATCTACTAATAAAAAATTTCTTGATTATCTAGGAAGACATCACGATTTTAATAAGGTAAGGACAAGTATAAGTTTATTAAAAAAGAAAGGATTTACAAATATCAATGTTGATTTAATCTATGCTTTAAAGGAAGAAACTTTTGATGATTTAAAGTCGGATATTCTTAATTTAATAAGTTTAGATGTACCTCATATCTCAACTTATTCTTTAATGATTGAAGAGGGAACTATTTTAGGAATAAAGCATGAACAAAATATAGATGAAGATAAAGATTATTTAATGTATGATTTAATTAGAAAGACTTTAAAGAAATATGGCTATAAACATTATGAGATTAGTAACTTTGCTAAAGAAGGATATGAATCGAAACATAATTTGGTTTATTGGAATAATGATTATTACTATGGATTTGGACTAGGTGCTGCAAGCTATATTCCTGGTAAAAGAATAACTAATACTTATAATTATAATAAGTATATAAAATGTGATTATGTTAAAGAAATAGAAGAATTAACTAAAAAAGATATTTTATCTTATGCCTTAATACTTGGTTTTAGAAAGATTGATGGTATTAATAAGAAAGACTTCTTTAATAAGTATAATGTAGAATTAGAAAGTTTATATAATATTAAAGAATTAGTAAAAGAGAAAAAATTAATCGATAATGGGATGAATATTTTTGTAAGTTATGATAAAATATATATTGAAAATAGTATTTTAATTAATTTTGTAGGAGAGTAGTAGTTATGGAAAAAAGAGATTATTTTAAAAAAGAGTTAGGATTTATTAAGAATAGTAAGATAAGAAATTCATGTGTAACGATGATAGAGTTATTACCAGATTATTTCTTTGAAATACCTGCATCATCGACTGGTAAATATCATCCTGAGTTTACATTAGGTAATGCTGGTTTAGTAAGACATGTTAAAGCAGCAGTTAGAATAGGACATGAATTATTGATGGATCCTGTTATTGGAGATAAATATACAAGTGATGAAAAAGATTTAATGCTAATGGCTTTAATTTTACATGATGGCCTAAAAAGTGGGTTAGAGCATAATAGATATACTCAAGTAGATCATCCAACTTTAATAAAGAACTATATAATTCAAAACAAAGATAAACTTGAATTAAGTGATGAAGAAGTTAAATTTATTGGTAAAGTAATTGAATCTCATATGGGACCTTGGAATAAAGATTATGATGGGAATCCTATCTTACCAGTTCCTAAAACAAAATATGAAAACTTTGTTCATATGTGTGATTATCTTGCTAGCAGAAAGTTTTTAAATGTTAAGTTTGATAATAATAATGATATTATAGGTTAGAAAAAGGAAAGATTTTTAGTTTCTTTCCTTTATTTATATAATTTTTTCACTTTTTCATGATATTCATTTTCAGGTATATAGTTAATAACAGATGCTCCTTGATAAAATAAATTATTTAAGTAATGTAATCTACCAGTTAAATAGGCTAATGATGTTATACAAGGATTAATAATTAATGATGTTTTAGAGTCAAATTCAATTTTACCACGAAGATACTTAGTATCCTTAAAAGATATAGATCTATCTGGTGTTATTAAACCACGATTTTCTTGACCAATTAAATTTAATAATCCTTCAACTGGAAAAACTTTTAACTGAGTCATTCCATTATGAGTATGGCCAGCTAAACTTAAATCAATATCTTTTAGTAACCCTGATTTATAAAGAGTAAAAACAACTTCTGGATAATGACATAATAAAGTATTAGTATTTTTTATATCAACATTCTTTAAAAAAGAATAATTAAGAATAGCTTCTTTAATAGATTCTTCTTGGTTTTTTAGTAAAGTTTTTCTTGAATATTGAAAACTAGGATTAATAATAATAACGTTATCATGATTAGGTAACTCTAAAGGCTTATTACTTCTAACAAATAAATTATTTAATTTTAAAGACATATCTAAAACTATTTCTAAAAATCTATTTTCATCAGTCCATATATTATTGCTATCATTAAGATAATAAGCACTATCATGGCTACCAAAGGCAATATAAGTTGGAAGTATATTATTTATTCTTCTTAAGAAATTTAATAAATTTCCTCTAGCTTCTCGATTATCTAAAACATTAGTTGCATCAATAAGATCACCAATTAAATAAAGAACATCATATTTATTACTTTCTAATTCTTTAATAATATTGTTAAGTTTGTGATCATCTTTATTATAATAATGAATATCTGAAATAACTAAAGCCTTTAATCCTTTTTCTTGTTTCGTTGGAATCATATAATTAAATAGTTTCATAAGACCTCCCAAAAATTTTCTATATTATATGCTAGATTGTTCTATTTGTCAAATATTTGATTATCCTAAAAATTTATTACTTAAATATAAAATTTTTGATACAAGATATAAAAAATATGTTATAATATTAAGTTAATAAGGAGAGAATAGATATGAAAGAATGTTATCAAGAGCCAACTCAAATCTTAAACTGGCCAAAGGATTGTGATTTTGTAATGTTTATTGATGAAAATAACATAAACAATTCAACAAATAATATAAAAAATAAAATAATAAATAATCAGCAAATCAGTGTAGATGAACAGTTTTTTACCATAACCGGTTGTATTTTTTCAAATAGTGATTATGAAACTGCTAAAAAAATAATATCAAATGTAAAATTAAAACATTTTTCATCAGCAAAAATTTGTTTTCATTCATATGAAATAAGAAATAGGCATGGTGCATTCAAATTAGATGATAATAAATATAATCAATTTATTGTTGATTTAGATAAAGCAATTGATAATTCAAATTATGTTATTATTTCAATTTCTATTAATATCGTAGACTATATCATTCATACTAGTTATAATATGGATTTATATAATATTGCATTTAATTTTATATTAGAAAGATACATATATTTTATGAAAGGAAACAAAAAGGGGCTATTGTATTAGAATCTCGTGGTAAGCGAGAAGATAAAAAATTATTAAATCATATATCAAGTATAATCAATATACATGGAACTACATTTATAAAATCTAATAAGTTAAATGCCAAAATAACGGGTGTATATTTTAATCCTAAATTTAATAGTAAAACACATGAATCATTTATTGGGTTAGAATTTGCTGATTTATCTTCATATCCAATATACAAATATGTTAAGCTTAACAAAAAGGATAAGGCTTTTAATACTTTGGAAAGGAAAATAAATTGTTATCCAGATTATCAAAATAAAGGAATTAAAATTTATCCAAAAAAATAGAAAGAGTATAAAACTCTCTCTACCGACCGCCCAACGCGATCCCTAAGCAATTTATTGCTTACAACAATATATTATCATAAAAAATAATATCTGTCAAATATATAATATTCTATATTTAAAAAAATATACTTAAAATATTAAAGTTGTGTTATAATATTTTATATGGATGGGGTACTTGTGAAGGAGTAACGATGTGTTGGCAAAGCCAGTAAGCATATATAATATATGTGAGAATTCATCTCGCCTGGGGTATCCCGTCTTTTTTGTTACATTTTTCAAAAAGTTGTTGCATTTTTAAAACTTATATGATAATATATAGTAAATCCTGTGAAGTTGAGGAGTATATTATTGGACTTTAAAGAGAATTAGTGGTGGGTGCAAACTAATATTTCTAATAATAGAAGGTAGCAACGAAGGAGTATATCTGAAATAAAGTAAGATATAATGTTAATCGCATTAAGATTTTAAGGTAATTAATAATTACAAATTAAGGTGGTACCACGGAACTTCGTCCTTTAGGAGGAAGTTTTTTTAATGAGAGGAGATAGAATATGTTAAGTACAAAATATGACCATTTAATGGTTGAAGAAGGAAAATATGAGGGTTGGATTAAGAAAGGATATTTTAAAAGTGGTGATTTAACTAAAAAGCCATTTTGTATAGTTATTCCGCCTCCAAATGTAACCGGTAAATTACATTTAGGACATGCCTGGGATACAGGTATTCAAGATGCTATTATTAGATATAAAAGAATGCAAGGATATGATGCTTTGTGGGTACCAGGAATGGATCATGCCGGAATTGCAACCCAAGCTAAAATTGATAAAAAATTAAAAAGTGAAGGTATTAATCCTAGGGAAATGGACAGGGAAGAATGGCTTAAAGTTGCTTGGTCTTGGAAAGATGAATACGCCAGTAATATTCATAAGCAATGGGCTAAACTAGGACTATCACTTGATTATGATCATGAAAGGTTCACCTTAGATGATGGATTATCAAAAGCTGTTAGACATGTATTTGTTACTTTATATAATAAAGGTTTAATCTATAGAGGTGAAAGAATCATTAATTGGGACCCCGAAGCCATGACAGCCCTTTCTAATGAAGAAGTTATTTATAAAGATGTTAAAGGTGCTTTTTATCACATTAAATATTATCTTGAAGATTCGAAAGACTATTTAGAAGTTGCAACGACACGCCCTGAAACATTATTCGGTGATACAGCCGTTGCAGTTAATCCAGATGATATACGTTATCAAAAATATATTGGTAAAAATGTAATCTTACCAATTGTAAATAAAAAAATTCCAGTAATTGCTGATATGCATGCTGATCCTGACTTTGGAACCGGGGTTGTAAAAATAACCCCAGCTCATGATCCCAACGATTTTGAAGTTGGAAATAGACATAACCTAGAAAGAATAGTTGTTATTAATCCTGATGGAACGATGAATGAAAATGCCGGTAAATATAAGGGACTTGATCGATTTGAATGTCGAAAAAAGTTAATTAAAGATTTAGGTGATGCTGATTTACTACTTGAAATAGAAGAAATAACTCATTCCGTTGGACACTCTGAAAGAACTGATGTTATGGTTGAACCTTATCTATCTAAGCAATGGTTTGTTAAAATGCGACCTTTAGCCGACGCGGTTTTAGAAAATCAAAAAAATAAAGATACCAAGGTTAACTTTGTTCCTAAAAGATTTGAAAAAATCATGAACCATTGGATGACAATTACTTATGATTGGTGTATTTCAAGACAACTTTGGTGGGGACACAGAATTCCTGCTTGGTATAAGGACGACGAAGTATATGTAGGAGAAACAGAACCTGATGGAGAAGGTTGGATACAAGACTCTGATGTTCTTGATACCTGGTTCTCAAGTGCTCTTTGGCCATTTTCAACTTTAGGATTTCCAGATGATACAAAGATGCTTAAAAGATATTATCCGAATGATGTTTTAATATCTGGTTATGATATTATTCCTTTCTGGGTAAACCGGATGACTTTTCAAGGCTTAGAATTTATGAGGCAACGTCCCTTTAAAGAATGCTTAATTCATGGATTAATCCGTGATAAAGAAGGACGTAAAATGAGTAAATCTTTAGGGAACGGAATTGATCCTATGGATGTAATAGAAGAATATGGAGCCGATGCTTTAAGATACTTCTTACTAACTGCAACTAGTGCTGGAATGGATCTTAGATATGATCAAGAAAAAGTTAAATCAACATGGAACTTCATTAATAAACTATGGAATGCTTCTCGTTTTTGCCTTTTAAATATGGAAGACTTTAAAGAAAGTGATTATACTTTAAACGAATTAAAAAAAGAAGATAAATGGATAATTACAAGATGTAATAAAACAATTAAAGAAGTTATTAGATATATGGATAAATATGAATTTAATAATGTTGGTGCTAATCTTTATAGTTTTATTTGGAATGATTTCTGTGATACTTATATTGAATTTGCTAAATTTAGTTTAGATTCTAAGGCTACTAAATCAACATTATATTATGTAATTTGTAATATTTTAAAAATGTTACATCCTTTAATGCCATATGTAACTGATGAAATCTATGATAAATTACCATTTAAAGATCAAGAAAATATTATGATAAGTAAATATCCAATATATGACAAGAAAATGATATTTAAAGAGGAAGAAGAAGTTAATCATATAATAGATTTTATTAAAGTATTTAGAAATATTAAACAAGAACAAGGAATTGGTAAAGAATTTAAAGTTAAATTAAATAGTAAATTTGATGATTTAATTATTAAAATGTTAAAATTAGAAAGTCATATTATAGATAAAGAATTAAATATTACAAAATATAATGTAACTAATAATTACTATACTCTTGATTTATATTATGAAAAACAAGAAACAGAAAATGATAGAATTTTAAAAGAAAAACAAATTGAATCTTTAAAAAATAGTATTTCAAGACGTGAGAAATTATTAAGTAATGAAGGATATCTAACTAAAGCACCAAAAGAATTAGTTGAAAATGAAAAAATTAAGTTAAAAGAAGAGAAGGAATTATTAGAAAAATTAACTAGAGACTAATATTCAAATTTATTATTAGTCTCTTTGTTCAATAAAGTAATTAAATACTTAAAAAGACTTGTCAAATTAAAGAATTTCTTGTAAAATATTCGTATAAAGATAAGAGGGATTTATGAAGAAGGATTTTATTGAAATATTATATGAAAAAAGAAAATTAATATTAATTATAGTAGCAGTTTTAGTAGTTACTATTCCTTTAGTTATATTTATAACTAATAAAATGAAACCAAATGAAGATTATGTTATAGAGGAAGTTATAACAACCTTAAAGTTATTTGGAGATGAAAATATTACTTTAAATGTTGGAGAAGAATACGAAGAACCCGGGTATTATGCTATTGATTCAAATGGAGTTGTTAAGACTTCAGAAGTAATAGTTGATAATCCTTATGATAAAGATAATCCTGGTACCTATATAATTACTTATGAAATAGATGGAGAAGTTGCAATAAGAACAATTGAAGTAGTAGGTGAGGCTGCAGATCCAAGTTTAGATCCTGATAATAAAAAATCATTTGAATTAATGTTAAATGGTGAGAAAGTTATAACTTTATCCGTAGGAGACACTTATATTGAACCTGGTTTTATAGCGACCAATGAAAATGGAGAAAATATTAATTCTCAGGTATTAGTAGCAGGAAATGTTGATACAAGTAAGTCTGGGGAATATACTTTAACCTATACTCTAGAGTATAATGGAGAAAGAAAAGAAGTTATTAGAACAATCGTTATTTTAGATGATACTTTAACTATATCAGTAGTTCCTAATACAACTAGTTATACTAATACAAAAGTAAGTTTTAAAGTTAAAGTTGAAGGTAATAATTTTCAAACTTTAGTTCTTCCTGGTAATATCGTAAGTGATAGTAGTGAAACAACATATGAAGTTGCAACCAATGGAACGTATACTTTTACAGTTTATAATGTAAATGGTAAAGCTTTCAGTAAAAGTGTAACAGTTACTAATATAGATACTGAAAAACCAACGGGAAGTTGTAAAGCAACAATTAATCAAACATCAACCGATATTACAGTTTCTGCTAAAGATAATTTAAGTGGAATAAAAAATTATGATTATTTAGATAATGAAACAAAAATATCAAGTGGAACAAATACAAGTTTTACTTATAATCAAAAAACATCTAAAAATGTCTATGTAACAGTTACAGATAAAGCCGGTAATAGTAGTAAATTAACATGTACAATAGATGATAAATCTTACTTTGAACCAATTACTCCTCCTGAAGGTGAGAAAGTAGTTAAAAAAGGTGAAACAGAAACCTTAAAAGTCTATATATCAAAGAAAAGTGGTTATTATTTAACAAGAATTTGGGCATATGATCCTTATCATCAATTAAATAAATTTGATTCTCCAGAATATGGTAAGAAATTATATAGACCAAAAGCCTTATTAAAAAAGGCTAAAGAAAAATATAACTTAGAAAATCAATTATTATTAGGTTTTAATGCTAGTGCTGTTTATTTAAGAGGAGTATTCGATGCATCGGAAGTAAGTAGATATTCAAAATATAATAAGACAAGTGTTGGAACTCTTGTTATAACCAATGGAGAAGTAATTAGAAATGCTTATAATCATGCTTATAAAACAAGATTTGTAGTTGGAGTTGATAAAAATGGTCAAATGCAAGTATTTACTGATAAATCTGGTACATCAAAAAAAGCTATTGAAGAAAAGAAAAAATGGGCTGATGAAGTTATTGCAACGGGAATTAGAAACACTTTCACCCATGCCTCAATTTTAATTAAGGACGGTAAAAAATCAAGTACTAAGACTAATATGCCAGAGCCAAATACCAAAAAAAATCGACAAGCAATCTGTCAAGTAAATACTAATAACTTTATTTTAATAACAGGATGGAGCGTTAATCGTAGTGATTTACAAAATATTATGATAAAACAAAATTGTCAAATTGGAAGTAATCTTGATGGTGGTGGTTCAATTGCTTTATTCTTCCAAAATAGAGGATCAACTACTATTTCGACTATTATAGGAAATGGCAGAGACTTAAGCGAAGTTGCTTATTTTAGTGAATTAAGTTAGGTATATTTATGAAGAAGGATTTTATTGAAATATTATATGAAAAAAGAAAATTAATATTAATTGTAGTAGCAGTTTTAGTAGTCACTATTCCTTTAGTTATATTTATAACTAATAAAATAAAACCAGATGAAGATTATGTTATAGAGGAAGTTATAACAACCTTAAAGTTATTTGGAGATGAAAAGATTACTTTAAATGTTGGAGAAGAATACGAAGAACCCGGATATTATGCTATTGATTCAAATGGAGTTGTTAAGACTTCAGAAGTAATAGTTGATAATCCTTATGATAAAGATAATCCAGGTACTTATATAATTACTTATGAAATAGATGGAGAAGTTGCAATAAGAACAATTGAAGTAGTTGGTGAGGCTGCTGTTCCAAGTTTAGATCCTGATAATAAAAAATCATTTGAATTAACGTTAAATGGAGAAAAGGTTATAACTTTATCCGTAGGAGACACTTATATTGAACCTGGTTTTATAGCAACCAATGAAAATGGAGAAAATATTAATTCTCAGGTATTAGTAACAGGAAATGTTGATACAAGTAAGTCTGGGGAATATACTTTAACCTATACTCTAGAGTATAATGGAGAAAGAAAAGAA
>CANRHS010000021.1 GCA_947630495.1 uncultured Bacilli bacterium
AATAATAGGATTTTTAGGAAACTTAATAACACTATAATCACTTTGATTTTGAATTAGCATACAATAACCCAAATTTTCTATATAATCTATTCCAATTATCTTTTTAGGAAGAAACTTTATCTCTCTTTCTTTATAAAGTTTCATAGAAAAATCTTCTATTAAATCATGTATTTTTATATCTTTCTCTAATTCTTTATCATTAGGTAATCTTTCAACAAACTTTCTTTTAAATTCTATATCATTTATATTAACTAAATCATAACTTTCATATTCTTTTAACATAATTAGACCCCCTCATATACTAATTTTAATTTCTTTTCAGGACTTCCTAAAGATAAAACATAAGTATTACTACCAACTACATGTTCTTGTAAAATAGATGTATCTTTAACTTTCATATTATAATTATAAGTTGGTATTAAAATATATTTTGATTCTAATACTTCAAATATCTTATCTTCATTTAATCTTAATTTATAATTCTTACTATATAAATAAGATTTTAATAATAATTCATAATCTGTATTAACATCATTATCTCTTAAAGTAGATACTAAACTAAGTAAATTTTCTTTAGCATCTTTCTTATGAAAATCACCTAATTCATTATACATAATATAATCATATAATATAGAAATTGCTATATTAAAAGTTATCATACTAATTGATACTGGTAAAAAAGATTTATCTACCGCGGATGGAATACTTCCAAGGATACTTATAGGTATTCCAAATCCTATCCAATATTTTTTATAAGTTCTTACTATCTTCATAATTCCATAAGGTTCATTAGCATTCTTAATTTCATTAATTAAATCATAATTAATAACTAACTTCATAACCCTCATCTCTTTCCGAATGAAAATTATATAATAAATTATTTTTAAAGTCAAGAAAGTAGACAAAAACTGATAAAAAACTGATAAAAAAACTGATAAAATACTTAACATTTTTATCAGTTTAATTATTAACATCTTTAGGCCATATCTTAATTCTTCTTACATTGCTATCTCATATGGTTTTTGCTCTGTTCCTTCTCCTTTGGTTATATAAACATTAGCGTTTAAATTAATGGATGGACGAGCATTCCAACTATTATCACTAGGTGTGTAGGAAGAAATCTTACCTTCAGTGGACACAACCATGGTAGAAGTAGTAGAAGAAAAACCATTATTAATAGATGGGCTTATTAACCATATAACACTTGATGAAGATTTTCCTTCTTCTAATTGTGCTGAGAACATTTCTCCGTATCGTAATAATCCTACATACCCTTTCCAAGTAGTGCTTACTTTACTACATGTTTTTGTGGTTTCTACCGTATTTTCTTCACTACATATAGTGTTTTTATAACTTTTTGGAAAATAAGAATTACCTATTTCGCCTAAATAATATGTTCCTTGTACTAACATATTTTTATATTTTGGATTTATATTATTATACCATGTATTAGTTAAGTAATAACTAAAATATTTATCATCAGTATCATTCTCAACCGCTATATTCCAATGTAAATCACTTCCAAAACTTTTTTTAATTATTGAACCATCTTTATCTTTTAAATAATCTGAACTAGTTAATTTTGTTGCTCCATTTTCTATTCCTACTATTCGATATTTCTTTCCATCAAAATTTACATATTCTCCACTTACTCTACTATTTAATTTATCATTTTCTTTTGCCACCTCTTTATCACCAACTATTTCATATGGATTTTCCTTTGTCCCATCACCATCAGATATCAAAATATCAAATTTTATATTAATAGATGGGCGAATCCCATACATGCTCCATCCCTCATGAATACGATCGTAAACTGGTTGGCCAATGGGACTAACATCCCAAACATCCAAAAGACTAAAACTAGGATCAAAACTAGGATCTCTCCATGGAGTCATTAGCCACCAATAATATCCATTATTTAAATATCCATTACGATAATCTTCTAATTTTTTATAACTTTGAAAATATTCATATAAATTTAATAATCCTACATTACCTTCTACTATGACTGACTCATCTAACTTAGATTCACTATTACTATTAGTACCTTCTGAAGCATTCCATTTTGCATTTTGAACTATTAAATTTTCTTGATTATAAAGTGTATCTAAGAAATCTTCGTTTAACCATTGATAAACCCAGGAATCCTGATATGTTACTTTTTCATTCCACCACATTGCTGTTAGCTCTTTTTGTGTTATCATTTTCATTGTATTATCTGAATTTATTGCTGTTATTCTCCATAGTTTTCCGGAATACCAAACATAATTAAAGTTTATTTGATCATTTGTTCCAGATAAAAAAGTTGTTTCTCCATCATTTATTGAATTGGTATCATCTAGTTTAGATTTTATTTTATCTAATAATTTAATTTCTGTTACCTCTATGCTATATGTATCTGTCTTAGTTGTATAATTATTATTAGATGGAGTAAATTTGATATTCAAACTTGTATTTCCTTTAACAACTCCTTGAACTGTTACTGTTGTTGAGGTTCCACTTGATGGGATTAACGTTACACTTGCTGTTCCACTTGCTTTTGATGTTACTTCAAATGTTCCTGATGTTGGTGCACTTATTTTTAATGTTTTCCTAGTTCCCTTTGCTACATTTAATTTGGTTGCTGGCTCATATGTTAGAATTGTATTCTTTGGTCCTATTGTACAATTGAAGGTTGCATCTTCTTGTGAAGAATCTGACCATCTGAATTTTTCTTTTAAATGGGCTTTTACTTCATAACTCTTAGCATCTGTTCCTTGTATTTGAGTTATTGTATATCCTTCTTTATCTAGATTTTCTTCTGCTATTAAATCTTGGGCATCTCCCGTATATGTTAATCCTTGCTTACATAAAGCACTTGTTGGTTTTTCTACCTTTACAAATCTATCTGGGTTCATTAGGACTGTAAAACTATATTCTTTAGATTGTCCTTTACTTTCTGGATATACTGCATAATAATCATAGATTCCTGTTTCATCGATTGTTACTTTGGCTTCCCAGGCTCTTGTTGTTTCATTATAAGAGGCAGTATAATCTGTTGGTTCTTCTAAACTCATTGTTGAAATTGGATTTTGCTCTGATTTTTCTACTGCAAATTTTGTTACTTCTCTTTTAGAACCTAATGTTATTGTTATATCTTCATCTGATTGAATTGGTTCTTTTAAATTATATGGCTCTCCTGATTCATTTGTTGCATTTAAAATCATATAATCTTCGGTTAATTCTTTTTCGTTAAAGTCTCCATTTACTCCTACTTTAACTGATGCATAAACATTGTTATTCCAAACTTCAGCTGTATAATCTGCTCCTTCCATATTTCCTATCTTAGCATCACTTGATATCCACATATATAGTCTATATGTATATTTTATATTTTCTTTAGTATTTGCTTTTACTCTATCTACCCAGATTCTTTTCTTTTGAATTGAATCATAATTTCCTTCTTGAATTAATTCTTCTTCTTTTCCATCTTTAATCTCTACTAACCTAAACTTTAATAGTTCTGGTTTTATTCTTTCAGTTCTACTTTCATTTCCTTCTCCTGTTGGAGCATCCCCTTCATCAAGTATAATTTCATAGACTACATCTTTCTTATAACTATTCTTTCCTTCTACTGTAAATTGAAAGTATTCATCTGGATTATAAGTAATAGATGGCATTGCTTCTTTGATATTTATAGTATCTCCTTCGGTATACTTTAAAAAGATATCTCCTGATATTAAAGTTTGATTACCTAAAGTCTTAGAATAAGTCCAAAGAGCATAGGCTCCTCCTAAGGTTAAGACTAAAACTAATATTGCAACTACGATAATAGTTACCTTTCTTTTCTTTTTTGTTTCCATAATATTTTTAACTCCTTCCTTTTCTTGAAAACATAAAAAGACATAGAAAACAATAGTATTAATATACTATTTCTCTATGCCTTAATTTGTCATTCAATAAATTTATATTATGTATTAAATTTGATAAGCCCCCCCCATGGTAAACTGATTGCTAACCATAGAATTTGGTGCATTTACTAATTTTTGACTATTTAATACCATAAGGGTTCAACTCCTCTCTACAATATAATAATATCATAGATTAGAAATTAATCAAGAGGGAAATTTAACTTATTTACAAATATTTACATTTCCATTACAAAAGTTAAAAAACTAATATTAGGTAATTGTTTACCACTTTTAATATCTTTATCCATAATAGCTAACTTATAAAGTAAAGTTAAAAGTTCCTTCTTACTATAAGTTAATCCCTTACTTCTTGCTAACTTAACGGGATATTCTTTGACTCCTAAAGTCTCACTTATCTTACTATCACTTAATCTATTTAATACTTTAACATTATAAATTAATCTTATTTGATTACTTAAAAGTACTAATATTTGAAATACTTCCGTTCCGCTTTCAATAAAATGATTATATAAATTATAACTTTTTACTTTATCTTTCTTAATAATTGCATCTATTAAATCAAAGATAGTATTTTCTATAGTTTCTCTAACAGTTAAATCAATATCTTCTTTTGAAATAGTTTTTGTATCTAACTTATACATCTTAAGTTTAGTAAGTTCTGAATTAACTTTATATAAGTCTTTACCTACTTTACTTAAGAAATAATTTATAGTTACTTTATCCATCTTATAATCTTCTAAATTATCTTTGACATAATTTTCTAAATTAATATCTGATAAAGTTATTATTTTAAAATATTCTTTGATAGTTTTAACTATTTTTAAAACATTATTAAGTTTAGGAGTTACTAAGATTAAAATATTATCACTGGGATTTTTTATGTATTTTAAAAACTTAGCTTCATTAAAATCAGTTTTCTGAGTTAAAAAGGGAGGATTATAACCAACAACTATTTTAGATGTTGAAAATAATCCATAGGTATCTAAAGTTTCAATTACATCATCAATAGGATTTATTGTTAAATCAAACTTGATTAGTTCTCTTTCTTCCTTACTTTGATTTTTGATTTTAGATATTTCTTGACTTATTAAAAATTCATTATCCCCTTCTATTATATATAACTTCTCCATTTTTAAATACCAGATTTTACTTCGTCAAAAGCATCTTTTAGTTTTTCTTTATCTTTACCTGAACCTTGAGCAAATCTTTCAGATCCTCCTCCATTGCCTCCAGTTTTAGAAGTTACCATTTTAATAACACTTGATGCGTTTATTCTTGAATTACTACGAGCAATGAAAGTAATATTATCTTTTAAGATATTAGCTGTTAAGATAAAGATATCTTGATATTTATTAGCAAGTGTATCTAAGATATTCTTTAAAGAGTTAGTATCTTCATCATGTGTTTCCATAAGTAAAAGGTTTATGTCTTTAACTTTTTCGATTTTTTCTTCATATTTTGATAAATCAGAAACAGCGGCTTCGGCTTTTAGTTTCTCATATTTATTTGAAAATTCATGAGCAAGACTCGCGATTTCCAAGTCTTTTTGTTTTAATTCAACAATATCCTTATAAGAATCTACTTTTGGAGTTTCAAATTTAATATTTAAATTTAATTTTAAGTTATCACGTTTAGCCATTAAGGAAATATTTTTTACTTTCATAATATTTTTAACAATATTATCATTATATGGATGAGCAATATTCTCTAGTGCATCTTCGATTTTATCTCTAGTTACTCCTGTTATTCTCCAAGTATTACTTCCTTTATTTTCTAAAGACATAATAGCAAATTTCTTGATATCTTTTGTATTTTTAACATGGCAGCCTCCACATAATTCATGAGAGTCTCCAATATTTACAAGGCGAACTTTATCTTTATATTTTTCAGTAAATAAGGCCATGACTTCGTCTTTATCGATTTCGTTATAATCTTTTAATTCCGTTACTCTTTTAATTCCTTTTTGGATATAGTCATTAACAAATTCTTCAACTTTAATTAAATCATCGTCTGTTAGTTTTCCGCGATAAGAGAAATCAAACCTGAGATAATTATCAGCAACGTATGAACCTGCTTGATGGATATCTTTATCAATTAAAGTTCTTAAAGCAAGTTGTAGGATATGAACAGTTGAATGGTTGGCTTCAATTTGAAGTCTTCTTTCTTTATCAACTAACAAATCAAATTCATCGCCTACTTCAATCTTGCCACTTAAAACTTTAACCTTATGAATATGTTGCCCGTTTGGTGCCTTGAAAACATCTAAAACTCTGGCTTTTGTTTTTTCACTTACAAGCATTCCCGTATCACTTATCTCACCACCGGCTTCTGCATAGAAAGGTGTTTTATCAAAGACTACATATCCAGTATTAGCTAAACTATCTTGAAATTTATCATTTTTAATTAAACTAATTACTTTACCTTTTAATTCATAAACTTCATAAACGAACTCTGATGGTTCTTTAAAATTAAGTAATAGTTCATTTTGATTTTGCATAGACTCATTTTCCGTTCTAGCACTTTTTGATAACTTCTTTTGATTTTCCATACATTTATCAAATTCTTCCCTGCTTGTTGTAAAGCCTTTCTCAGCAAGATATTCAAGGGTTAATTCAAATGGGAAGCCATAGGTATCATATAGTTTAAAGGCATCAACCCCACTTATGGTATTATCAATTGAAGAGTCCATGAATTCAGCTAATTTCTTTTCTCCATTATCAAGGGTTTTTAAGAATAACTCTTCTTCTTCTTTAATTAATTCTTTAACCTCTTTTTTCTTTTCTTTTAAATAAGGATAAACATCTTCCATATTAGAAACAACGGAGTCAACAAGTTTATACATGAAAGTTCCTTTTAATCCAAGTTTTCTTCCATATCTAACACTTCTTCTTAAAAGACGTCTTAGAATATAACCACGGCCAACATTATCAAAAGATGCTCCATCAGCAAGGGCAAAAGTTAAAGCCCTGATATGGTCAGCCATTACTTTATAAGGCATTGAACCATCATATAAAGTATTACTTAACTCTTCAATTTGATTTATAATTGGTAAAAATAAATCGGTATCAAAGTTTGAATCGGCATCTTGGAAAATACAAGCCCATCTTTCAAGTCCTGCTCCGGTATCAATGTTTTTACTTGGAAGTTCTTTATAATCTTTCCTCTCAACTCCTGTTTTCGCATTAAATTGACTAAAGACATTGTTCCAAATTTCAACAAATCGTTCATTATCTTCACCTTTTCTAAAGTGTTCTAAGGCTTTCTTGTCATAGTCGTATTTTTCTCCACGATCAAAGAAAATTTCACTATCTGGTCCACATGGTCCTTCCCCTATCTCCCAGAAGTTATCTTCAAGTTTTATAATATGATCTTCTGGTACTCCTAAACTTTTCCATTTATTAAAGGTAAATTCATCATCTGGATAAATTGTAAAATAAAGTTTCTCAATTGGAATATTAAACCAATCTTTACTAGTTAAAAGTTCGATAGCAAAATTGGTTGCTTCATCTTTAAAATAATCTCCAATTGAAAAATTACCCATCATTTCAAAGAAAGTATGATGGCGTCTTGTTACCCCAACATTTTCTATATCATTTGTTCTAATACATTTTTGAATATTAGTTATTCTTCTATTATCAGGAACCATTGAACCATCAAAATACTTCTTTAAAGGAGTTACTCCTGCATTAATCCAAAGAAGTGAATCATCGTCCTTTGGAATTAAAGGTGCACTTGGAACAACCATATGTCCTTTACTAACAAAGAAATCTAACCACATTTTTCTTATTTCTTTACTTGTCATTTTTTTCATTTTATATCCCTCTCTCTACATAATTTTAATATTTCTTCAATTACTTCTTCTTGTGTTAAATTAGATGTATCTAATAAAATTGCATCATCGGCTTGCTTTAAAGGACTAGTCTCTCTATGCATATCCCGATAGTCTCTTTCTTCAATATCCTTCTTTATATCTTCTAACTTAACATCCATGCCTTTTAGAAGTTGCTCTTTATATCTTCTTTTGGCTCTTTCGTCAACACTTGCTGTTAAATATATTTTTAAAGTAGCATTTGGAAGTACTACGGTTCCAATATCTCTGCCATCCATGATAACACTTGATTTACAAGCTATTTCCTGTTGAAGTTTAACCATCTTTTCGCGTACCTTCGGATAAACACTTACTTTACTTGCTCCGACACTGGCTCCTTCTGTTCTAATCTCAGTAGTTACATCTTCCTGATTTAAATAAATCTTAGTTTCCTCATCTTCATTCTTAAGTTCAATTACGACATTAGAAACATTCATATTAACAACTTCTTCTTCATCTAAAGATAAATTATTCTTAAGATAATATAAACCAAAGGCTCGATACATCGCCCCGGTATCAATATAAACAATTCCTAATCTCTTAGCAATCTCCTTAGAAACACTACTCTTACCTGCTCCTGCTGGTCCATCAATTGCAATACTATAATTCTTCATAATACTTCTCCTTTACATAAAAAAGACCAATCTAGGAGCGAGATAGTCCCACGTTACCATCCTACTTTGGTCTTAATTTTTATAACGGTCATCCCGAAAATCCTAAATAAGCAGCCTTTCATATTAACAAACTATTAAGTCCCATCAGCCCTTAACTTTCTTGAAATTTATTAATATTACTTCGAATATTTAATAGATTTTAAATTTTTACAAGGAATATTCTATCATAAAATTCTAAAATATGCTACTATTTTTAGAAAATATTTGCTTAATTTTCAAAAATAATTTATAATCATTAAGTAAGGAGGAAAAATTTATGCATGAAGATTGTTTATTTTGTAAAATAATTAATAAGGAAATTCCAAGTGAAATAATTTATGAAGATGAAATGGTATTAGTATTTTTAGATATTAATCCTACTACCAATGGAGATACTTTAGTTATACCTAAAAAACATTATCTTGATATATTTGAAACTCCATCTTATGTTATCAATCATATGAATAAAGTTATGAAAACTTTATATCCTAAATATCAAAAGAAACTAAATTGCATTGGTTTAACTATTTCAACTAATAAAGACTACGGTCAAGAAATTAAACATTTCCATCTTCACTTTATTCCAAGATATCTTGATGATGAAGTTAAACATTCATCTAATAAATATATTTTAAAAGATATTAAAGAAATAAAAGATATTTTAAAATAGAGATTAAAACTCTCTATTTTTTTAACATCCATTGCTTTTATAAGTATCACATACTAAACAAACCTTATAATCTAAATCAAAATTAATTTCATGTTCTGATGTACTTGCTCTTGTTACTAAGATATAACTATTATTACATGAACCTCCTCTAGGATCTTTTAGACTTTTATAAGATGCATCATCATTCATTAAATCAGTATAATTAATTCTAGTTGGAGTACTTATAGTAGGTATTTTATCTAAATGCGTTACTAAGTAATTTTGAGCACCCGATTCAAGTGTTTTTTCATAATCTAAATAAACCTCTTTTCTTCCTCTATCTATTAAAAAAGAAATCGAAACAACAGCAATTCCAGAAATGATAGCAAGTATGACAATAACTCCTAATAATTCTACTAAAGTAAATCCTTTTTTCATAATCCACCTCTATTATTAATATACCATTTTTTTGATAATTTTTAAATACTTAAACCATTCTTTTTAAATTTTTTTTCTTTAAAATTAGTTTTCTTAAAAAGTCAATTGGAAAAACCGTTAAAGCAATTAATAAAATAAGAATTAGTTCTTTAGGAGTTAAACCATAAGTTTGAAATAAATCTCCTCCAAAATAAATTAAATAGATTTGCACAGTTATAATAAAGGTTATTACTATTATGAAGATTTTATTTTTTAAAATATTAGAAAATATATTAATTCGATAAGTTCTAGCATTAAAGGAATTGAAAATACCTATAAAGATAAAAAGAGCAAAATACGCGGTCATTAAATATTTGTTGTTATCTCCTATTCGAAATATGGTTCTTACAATTGGTAATTTCAAAAAAAGAATACATAAGGTTGCTGAATAAATAGCGGTTGTTATTATTTCATTATACATATAGCTATTAATAATTGGTTCATTAATTTTTTTAGGTTCTTCTTCCATGTACTCAAGAAGTGGTGGTTCAAAGGAAAAGGCTAAAGCAGCAAAAGTATCCATAATCATATTAAGCCAAAGCATTTGAACAATAGTAATTGGAGAAGGATAACCAATAAATGGTCCAATTATTGAAAGTAATACCGCACAGATATTAACACTTAATTGATAAATAATAAATTTCCTAATACTTTTAAATATTGTTCTTCCATAAAGAATGGCTTTACTAATTGATAAAATATTATTGTCGAGTATTACAATGTCAGAAGCTTCCTTACTAACTTCGGTACCACTTCCCATCGCAAACCCAACATTTGCTTTTTTAAGAGCCGGTGCATCATTAACTCCATCCCCAGTCATTCCAACAATTAAACCGGCTTCTTCAATAACTCTTACTAACCTACTCTTATCATCCGGTAAGGCTCTTGCTATTACTTTAATACTTCCAAGTTTACTTTTTAAAGTAACATCATTCATCTTTCGCATCTCAGCACTAGTTAAGGCTAAATCATTATCACCCATAATTCCTACTTCTTTAGCAATTGAAATAGCAGTTTCCTTACTATCCCCGGTTATCATAATAACTTTAACTCCTGCTTTTTTAATTAAATTAATTCCATCTTTTGCTTCTTCCCTTAGTTCATCTTTTAAATAGATTAAACCCATGAAAACTAAATCACTTAAATTACTATCTCCTCTTTTATAAGCCATCATAATAACTCTAATTCCTTTAGATGTAGCCCTATTAATTTCTAAATTAATTTTATCTAAATTATCTAACTTATATTCCTTATTATCTTTCAAATATTTACTACATTTACTTAATAATATTTCACTTGCCCCTTTAAAGTAAGTAATATTATTATTTAAAGTAACACTACTGTATTTAGTATTACTATCAAAGTGTTTTTGATTAACAATACTTCTTTTTATTTTAATATCATAATTTAAATATTTAAGAATCGATCTATCAGTAGAATTTCCTCCTAGAACATTCATCTTATTATCATATTTACTATCTGTATTATAATATAAAGCATCAAGATAAAACTTATCTTTTAATATATCATTTTTAACTAAACTATCCAAACTTCCATTTAAGATATTTATAACTTCCAGTTTCCCTTTCGTTAAAGTACCAGTTTTATCTGTTAATAAAATATTAATATTACCAGCTGTTTCTATTCCAACTAATTTTCTAACTAAAACATTATTCTTAAGCATTCTTTTCATATTACTAGACAAAACTAAAGTAATCATCATAGGTAAACCTTCTGCTTAATTCTTTTAATGATTAAAATTATAATAAATAAAAATATCTTTATCTTTACTTATTTCTATTTTATCAATTAATCTAAGTATTAATTCCCTATTAATTTCTAAAGTTTTCTCTGAATTACTATCAAGATCTTTCTTATCTATCTCAAGTTCTAGAATTTTCTCTAGTTCTTTAATTTCCAATTTAATATTATTACTAATTCTATCATACATATTAGTATCTATCTTATTATCAAGTTTATCAATATACATCTTATCTAAATATTTTATTTTTTTATCTCTTTCTATCTCAATTTTTTTAATATAATTATCATCCTTTTTATCTGAATTTTTTGTTATCTCTAAATTAATCTTTTTTATATCTAAACTATTAATCTTTTCTTTTATTAATTTTATTATTTCACTTTCTATATTGTCATAGTTAAAAGCATGCGAAGTACATACCTTTTCTTTAGAATACATTCTATAATAATTACAAACTAAATAACTCTTACCATTCTTTTTTCTAGGAGTACAAATACTTAATCTATGTTTACATTCATAGCAATATAAAAGTCCATCTAATAATCTTTCTTCTTTTTTCTTTTTAATTCTTTTATTTTTATTTAATAATTCTTCTACTTTCCGAAAATCTTCTTTGTTAATAATTGCTTCATGTGTATCCTCGACAATTATCCAATTTTCTTTTGGATTAGAAACAATCTTTTTAATTTTATAATTAAGTTTTATCTTTTTATGTTGAACTAAATCTCCCGTATAAATTCTATTAGTTAAAATATTTAATATGGTTTTGGCGTTCCAAATTCCTTTTAAAGCCATACTAGAGTTTCCCCTTGCTCCTCTTAATATGGATGCTGTTGGAATTTTTTCTTTATTTAAATGCTCTTTTATTTGATAAATAGTTTTTCCTTTTAAAGCCAAATTAAATATTTTTTTAATAATCCAGGCTTCATCAGGATTTATAACTAATTTATTTTTATCATTCTCTAAGACCATATAGCCAAGGGGAGGACAACCTCCTACCCATTTCCCGTCTTTTTGTTTAGTTAGTAAAGCCGTTTTTATTTTTTTGGAAATATCCTTGGCATAATAGTCATTCATAATTGCTTTAAATGGTACTATATCGTTTTGGCTTGAGTCTAGAGTAGTGTCGATATTATCAGTTAAAGCAATATACCTTACATTGTGAGCTGGAAAATATTTTTCAAGATATTCTCCACATCCAATGTAATCCCTCCCTAATCTAGATAAATCTTTGGTAACAACCATATTGATTTTTCCAGATTCAATATCACTTATCATTCGTTTAAAATCGGGCCTGTCAAAATTGGTGCCGGAATATCCGTCATCAACGTAGAACTCGAATTGTGCATAGCAGTTCTCTCTGACAAACCTAAGTAATAAACTTTTCTGATTAGTAATACTTTCACTTTCCCCACATTTTTCATCTTCTTTTGATAATCTAATGTAAAGTCCAACTTTATATGACATGATATCACCATTAAACTTTATTCATTAGTTATCTTTTAATTCAATAATTTTTACATTTACTTCTAATGCAATATTCTGGTAACTCTATTTCTGGTTTCTTTCTCTCGAAAACCTCCAATAAATCAGATGTAAGAACGTAATTCACAATATCACCCCTTCCTTTCTATATATTTTTAACACAAATAAAAAGATAAAGTGTATAACCTAAGTTGTCTAAAACAAAGAAATCATGCACTTCATCTTTATTTGGATTAAACTAATTTAAGTTATGTTATGTTTTTTTAAATTTAAACATCAATATCTACGCCAACCATACCATCATAAATGCCAACAGCAGATCCTGTAAATAAGAAGACTCCACCATAACCTGACATACTAATATTGTATGATTTACTCTTTGCTAAAGTAGAAGTACTCATAGCATGTTGATAACTTGCAAATACTGTTCCACTACCTTGTTTAACATAATAACGTTGTTCAATTGTTACATTGCTTCCTGAAGGAAGTTGAAATGAATTGCCAAAGCCATTACTTAGGAACCTATAATTAGAAGGAAAAGAATCACCAGAAGTAGAACCTAAAGTCGTTGTTACAGTTTGATTATATAATGATGTTCCATAAAAAAATGCTCCCATGACATCCCAACTACGAACTGAAGGATTTCCTAACCATTTTGCTAAAACATTAACTATGCAATATGATGCACCAGAAGAACAAGTTCTACCAATTGCTAGACTTTTGGCATTTGTTCCAACATAAGTACCATTAACTGATGCATCAGGAATTTTAGCAAACTTAATTTTAACATCACTATTATTAACATCAAGTTCGTCTAACCATTTATATTCTTTCATGGTCATATTCTTTAAATATTCTTCACCATAAAATTCTTTAACATAGTTATATTCCTTCTCAGTTAAATTAACTACTCCATTCGAATAATAAACTTCTTTAGCATTAACATTTGAGATAAATAGTATAGCAAACATTAAAGTAAATAGTATTTTTTTCACTTTTCTATTTCTCCTTTCTACATTTCCAGTATAAATTTTTTGTAGAATTTAGTAAAGGACTTGGCAAGTCCGTCTTGAATTTTAACATAAAAAAGAGATATTTCTGTCTCTCTATTTAATGTACTTATATAAAAAGTTATCTAAATAATAATTTATTTGCTCCTTATTACATTCCACGCTTAAACACTTATTAGTACTAAATTTATATTGATAAAGTTCTTGAAGGTTATCATTATTATCTTCAGAATAAGACAATAAACTTCTAACTAAATTAATTTCTACTATTTTTCTGATTTTATTATCAAAGGATTCTATTCTTAAAATTTGTAAATTAGGAAGATAATATAAAACATAGTTAATATTCCCATCTACATAATTATAAGAATATTCAGAAGTTTCATTATTAAATTTCCAATTTTCTTTTACATAACTCTCTAACTTTTGAACAATATTATTATTATATTTAACATCTTCATCAACTACATCAGTCTCGTTCTTATTCATAAACAAATTATTAGTCATATCTCTTTGAAAATTAAGTTTAATAACATCTTCTTTACCTTGATACTTAATTTTTATATAAGTATCTTTTTCAATATTCTTTAAATTATTATAAGAATATATTTCTTTATAACCATTATTAGATATTAAAGTATAATTGTCATCATCTGAATAAAATGCAACTTGCTCAGCACCTTTATCCTTTATAAAAATTTCGAAACCATCAAATTCAATATCACTTTTAGGTTCAATATTTCCAATTCTTAAATAACTTTTTCCTTTAGAAAAGATGGCAAGACCATCTTTAATGTAAAAATTATCACTCATGCCATCGATTTTATATACTTTGATCGTATTATAAGTATTTACAAAATAATAAGCTAAGAAAGAAACTGTCATAAAAGCAATTACTATTACAAAGTTTTTGAGAACTGTCTTAACTCTCTTCTCTCCAGCCTTCATTACTTCAACTGAAACATTTTCAATCTGTTCTTTATTCTCCTCAGTCTTTCTTTCACCTAACAAGATTTCATTTACACTTACATCATAATATTTACTAAGCAACAATAAACTATCTGGTGTTGGTGTATTAATACCTCGCTCCCACTTTGAAATATTTTCCCTTGACGTCATAAGTTCATAACCTACTTGTTCTTGAGTAACTCCTTTTTCTTTTCTTAATTCTGCTAAAAATTTTCCAATTTTCTTGGTGTCCATTCGCATCAACTCCTTAACTAATATTATACCAGATTTTCAGGCATTTGGTGCAAAAAATATTATATTTTTTAACATTTTTAACCATATTTTTCATATATTTGCCATCATAAAACGAAAAAAGCATCTGGTACGGCTACAACTATGATAGTTACACTTAAAGTTAAGGCATAAATTAGGTAGTTCATCATTAAGGGAAAATTAGTAATTGTTTCTTTAATTAAAGAAATATCATAGTTATTTGCAATAACAATTTTCGAAAATAAATAGGCAACTGTAACTAAGGCCGCTCCAAAGTAACCAATTCTACTAATTACTTTAGCAAGATTTGTTAATCTGCTTTTAAGAGGACTAGTTGGTTCTTTCTCATGAAGTTCTAAAGCAAGTTTACCATACAAAGTGTTTTTCCCAACACTTAACACTTTCATCTTCCCAACTCCTGAGTAAACTGTTGTTCCGCGATACAAATTATTTCGTTCTGTTTTTTGTCCAACTATATAAGGTACCTTTTTACTTTCTTTAGGTTCACCATTTAATAAAGACTCATCAACTGTAATATTACCTTCAATCAAAACTCCATCAGCCGGTATCTTATCCCCAGTTTCAAGAACAACAATATCATCCACTACAACTTCACTTATATTTATTTCATTTATATTATTATCTCTTAAAACTCTAACCTTTATTTGAGATGCTTCTTCTCCTAACTTTTCAAAAGCCTTCTCACTTCCGTATTCTGAAATAGTTGAAATAAACGTTGCTAAAAAAACTGCAATAAAAATTCCTATTGTCTCATAGAAATCAAAATCTTGAAATAAAAAAACTATTTTTATAGCAAGAGCAATTAATAATATTTTAATAATAGGATCTCCAAGAGATTCTAATAATAAAGATAAAAATTTATTTTTTTTATGAACTTCAATTATATTTTCTCCATATTTCTTTCTACTAGTTAATACTTCTTCTTCACTTAAACCTTTATTGTTCATTGCAACCTCCATTTAATTTTATGTCGAAATAGAAGTATTAATGATAATTTAAAATGATTGATCTTGTTTAAAAATCAACCATTTTATTTTTATTAGTTTTGATTATCTCTTTAATTTCTTCAATAGGTAACTTAGTTGCCTTAGATATAACATCTAATGACATGTTATTAGCATGCATATTCATGATTATTTCTTGGCGACCTAGGTCATAGCCTTTCTTTTGGCCTTCTTCTCTTCCACGCATTAACCCTTCAAGAATTTCATCACATCTCTTGCAATACAAATCATAATTTTCAAACATATCTTAATCTCACTCCTTAATATCAAAACTAGACGCTTAAGCAATCTTTTCTTTGTTAGTTTTAATTATCTCTTTGATTTCATCTACTGTTAACTTAGTTGCCTTAGATATAACATCTAATGGCATGTTATTAGCATGCATATTCATGATTATTTCTTGGCGACCCAAGTCGTAGCCTTTCTTTTGGCCCAAGTCATAGCCTTTTTTTTGGCCTTCTTCTCTTCCACGCATTAACCCTTCAAGAATTTCATCACATCTCTTGCAATACAAATCATAATTTTCAAACATATATGCCTCCCTTTCTTCACTATTTAAAAACATTTTAAACCTATCT